>JAGHTQ010000185.1 GCA_018065295.1 Candidatus Colimonas fimequi
GGGAATGTTACACCAGTAAGTGGCAGCAGGTCAACTGTACCAAATACATTGAGGATTGTCTGGAACATGAACATTGTCATGGCACCACAAGCCGCAATGCTGTAATAAGTTGAACGTCCAGCAATAATTGAACGTACTGCGAAAACGCCCAGAGTAACGATACAAACCACAGCAAGGATGGCGATGATCAGGCCCCACTCTTCGCTGACAAGGCAAAATACCAGGTCAGTTGGAGCTGCGCCAACGTCACTAAGTGTTCCGTTACCTGCGCCAAGGCCAGGAAGTCCGCCGCTGGCAGTACTGCACATAGCCTGAACCTGCTGGTAACCACTGTCTGTCGGGTCATCCCAAACATGGCCCCAAGCTGCGAATCGATTCGCAATATATGGTTTAAATCTGAGCACCATCATTCCCATGAGGCCAGCTGCACCCACTACAAGAAGAAGTCTTGAGAAGTCGCCAGATCTGAGGAATGAAATAACCAGATATGTTACGAAGAAAATAATAGCTGTACCGAAGTCACCCATAATCGCAAGACATCCCAGACAGAATACTGAGAAGCCCACGAATATCAGCATATTCTTCCGCTTCTGAAGTTCATCAAGGGTACCAGCACCAACGAAAATGAACACAATCTTAACCAGCTCTGATGGCTGAATTGTGAAGCCTGCGATGCTAACCCAGTTAGTTGCACCGTATTTAAATGAACCCATTGTCAGGTTGATAATCAGAAGAACTACGCTGAGGCCAATGAAGATGTATGTCATCTTCTTAGTGCGATTCAGGTCTCTCAGGAGCCAGCACATGCCGAAGAAAAGTATAACGCCCAGTACCACGCAGATTGACTGCTTAAGTACTGTTGACGGATATGCTGACGTAGTTACTGATAAACTGAGAGTGCACAGGAAGAATGCGATGATCTCCATCTCGAAGCCGATTCTCTTGAAACTCTTCATTATCAGCAGATATGCCCACATAGTCGCGCAAAGAAGTGCGAAGGCAGGAATTAATCCGCCAGGGAATTCTTCTCCCAAAGATACCTTAAACTGGACTACCGCAAGGAACTGGAACAGTGTCAGCGCAAACATTGATGGCCAAGGTGATACGTTCTTAGTACGTTTCTTACGCTTAGCGATGTTTGCCATTCTCTCCTGAAGGCTGACAGGATAAAGTGCGAAGTCAGAGCCGCCGATAGTCAGCACATCGCCGCCCTTTACCTCTGTAGGACCGTTAACTGGCATGCCATTAACCAAAGAACCGTTCTTAGAACGCAGGTCGTCGTATCTCCACACACCCTGTGAGTCTCTGATGAGAGTACCATGGCTTCGTGATACGCTGTTAAGGTTAATAACAACGTCACATCCACGTCCTCTTCCCAGCAGGTTCTCCCAGTGAGTGAGAGGAACGCTAGTGCCGTCTGGGCAGCCTAAATAAGCCCAGATTTCGGACGGATTTCTCGCCTGAATCAGAGATCTAATCTGCCTAACGAGGATGTAAAATGCTAAGAATACGAATACCCATCTTACACCCGTCGTGAAATATATCTTTGTAATTTCTAACGCGTTGTCTAGAAATTCCATTAATTCACCTATCCTTATTTTTATTTCTGGTCTATTGTAATCCCTAATGGTCCCCGGATTGTGTTCGTTATATGAAAGTTACTGATATAACTTAACAAGTTGCGCACAGTTTGTTATACTTACCCTAATCAAATAGAATTATAACATCAATAGGAGGATTTATCTATATGGACTACAATTACAAGACTAAGGGCGTTTGCGCTCAGCAGATCAACTTCACTATCGAAGATGGCAAGGTAAAGAACGTTGAATTTTTCGGCGGTTGCAACGGTAACCTGAAGGCTATCGGCCTGCTGGTTGAAGGTAAGGACGCAGCAGAAGTAGCAGCACTGCTCAAGGGTAACACTTGCGGTTTCAAGCAGACTTCATGTGGCGACCAGCTTGCTAATGCTCTGGAACAGGCACTGGCTCACGAAGCAACACTGTAAGTTGAACACTAAACACGTATACGACTCAACAAAAGATTATCCCCTCGGAGACTGCGTGTATATTATGAAGTGCTCAGACGGCACTCTTTACACAGGCTGGACTACTGACTTTAAGGCCAGGGTTGCAACACACAACTCAGGACGTGGAGCCAAGTACACACGCGCACGTCTTCCAGTTACTCCTGTATATGTGGAGTTTGTGGAAGACCGGAGCACCGGTCTCAAGCGGGAGCACGCAATCAAAAAGCTGACACGTAAGGCTAAGTGTCAGCTCATTGAGTCTGATAAAAATGAATTATAATTTAAACCAGTCTTTGAAGACTGTATAGATCTTAACCAGTTCTTCCTCTGTGATAATGTATGGCACCATTGTGTACATAAATGAGAGGAAGGGTCTATTAAACACCCCTCGCTCTGCGGCAAACTTCTGGAAGCCTGCCAGAGTCTCGGGATCATATACTTCGATACATGCGCATCCACCCATGATGCGTATTTCTTTTATTCTAGGGTCGTTTCGTTCTGTCAGTTCTGCAAGTTCACGTCTTGCGATTTCTTCAATACGTTTAATCTTGCTCATATAGTCCTCGCGCTCGAAAATCTCAATTGACTTAAGAGCCGCGGAGCACGCCAGTGCGTTGCCCATGAAAGTTGGGCCGTGCATCAGTGCCTTACCGTCGTCTTCACTCCAGAACTTATCAAACACTTTGTGATTAGCTATAGTTGCAGCATGGCCTATGTAACCACCGGTGAGACCTTTGCCCAGTACCAGAATATCTGGGAGCACCACGTCAGCAACGAATCTGTTGCCTGTTCTACCGAAGCCAGTAGCAACCTCATCAAAGATGAGGAGCACGTCGTATTCATCACACAACTCTCTAGCTCTCTTCAGAAACTCAATATCATACATGAGCATTCCGCCTGCTCCCTGCAGGAGCGGCTCAACGATCATGGCATTCAGCTCATGATGATGCTCCCGGAACGCTTCTTCAAGAGCTGGAATTTCTGTTGGAATGTTGATCGCTCCAGTCTTTGGGCCGTATGCCGAAAGAATGTAATGGTAGTCGGAGTCGTCGCCTACTTCCATAGCTTTGAAAGTGTCACCGTGATAGGCTTCCTTAAGACCCAGCACCTTAGTACGAGTCAGGTCGCCCTGATTCACGTAATACTGAAGAGCCATCTTCAGGCTGACTTCAACTGCAACGCTGCCTGAGTCACTGAAAAAACAGTAGTCCAGGTCCCCTGGAAGCCAATCCTTTAGCTTAGCTGCCAGCTTTTGCACGGGCTCGTGGGTAAGGCCGCCCAGCATAACGTGGGAGAACTTATCTACCTGCGTTTTGATTGCATCGCCGATTTCAGGATTCTTGTAGCCGTGAATCATGCTCCACCAGCTGGAGATAGAATCGATCATCTTGTTGCCGTCTTCTGTGTATATGTATACCCCTTCAGCGTCCACTACTTTGAATGGGGCGTTCATTGTTTTCATCTGTTCGTATGGATACCAGATCATTTCATCCTCCTATGGGGTCTGACCCCGGTACGGTTATTCGTACAAATCTGCCAGCACGTCTGCGTCCATGTCCAGCTCAGTATCGCCAGGCTGTACCAACGCCAATGTAGGCAGACCAGTCATGTGCTCGCACATTCTGATATTGTCTTCTTCCATCACGTCACCCGGATGGAAGTTGTTATATATGATTCCTTTCACAGGAATGCCACGGCTCTTCATGTACTCGTTAGTGAGTACAACGCTGTTAATAGTGCCAAG
>JAGHTQ010000112.1 GCA_018065295.1 Candidatus Colimonas fimequi
GTTATTAAGAACAAGTCAGTTCTCAGCATGAAGAACAAGGCAGAATAGAGATAATACTAGAGGCTAGAGATGTAAGCAGCAATATTAAGTGTCGGAACAGAGATTCTGTTCGGACAGATTCAAAATACAAACACAACTTATCTCACTCAGCAGCTTAATCACATGGGCATCGACGTTATGTATCACTACACAGTTGGTGATAATCCAGAGCGTCTCAAGGACATGTATAAGATGGCACTGAAGGACTGCGATATCGTTGTGACAACTGGAGGTCTTGGACCTACACAGGACGATTTGACAAAGGAAATGGCGTGCCAGGTATTAGAAGATGAGCTGATTCTCAACGAAGAAGCCATGAGAAGACTCAATGAGTATGCAGCCAAGATGGGTCGTCCTATGACTGAGAATAACCGCAAGCAGGCATATCTGCCATCAAGAGCTACAGTGTTCCAGAACAACGCTGGCTCAGCGCCGGGATTCGCTCTTGAGAAGGAGGGCAAGCACATCATCTGCATGCCTGGACCACCTAGAGAAATGAAGGCTATGTGGAATGAGAGCGTAGTGCCATACCCGCAGGGTATGAGCGACGGAGCTCTTTACTATAGGATTATCAGATGCTTTGGTATCGGGGAGTCTTTGCTTGAGACTGAGCTTCTTGACCTTATCGATGGTCAGACTGACCCTACACTGGCCACTTATGCAAAGGAAGGCGAGTGCCAGGTCCGCGTAGCATCAAAGAGAGCAACGCTGGAAGAAGCCAAGGCTGCTGTTGACGAAATGATTAAGAAGGTTGACGAGCGCGTAGGTGAGTTTGTTTACAGTCACGACGACGAGAATCTGGTGGACGTAGTGGCACGCAAGCTGATGGATCAGGGCTTAACTCTTGCTAGCGCAGAGTCATGCACTGGGGGCATGTTTGCAGCAGCAATGACTGATGTGCCTGGTATTTCATCAGTATTCCACCGTGGATATGTTACTTACAGTAACGAAGCCAAGATGGATATTCTTGGCGTTAAGGAAGAAACTCTGGCAGCACATGGTGCTGTTAGTGAAGAAACTGCCCGTGAGATGGTAGAAGGTCTGGCTCGCGTTAGCGGCGCAGACGTATGCGTATCAGTTACTGGTATTGCAGGTCCTGGCGGCGGCACACCTGAGAAGCCAGTAGGCCTTGTATATATGGGCTTCAAGCACGGTGACAACGTTCAGGTTATCAAGTATCAGGGACATTCTAACAGCAGAGCATGGAACAGAAGTCATTCACTTCTCAGCATGCTGGATCTGATTAACAAGAATATATAAGGGGGAGAAACGATGAATATCAGCAATGACATTTTTAGAGCAGAAGATATGACCAATGAGCAGCGTGCTGAATATATTATGGAGATGCTTCATCGCATGATCGTGCACCATACTCTTTGGTTCCGTGAAGTTGAACATCAGATGGGATTTGAGAAGGCTCTCAAGGCTATGGATTATGCATGGTCACGTACTAAGAAGATTTCTGTTAAGAGACTGGCGCAGGTGCTGGAATTCGCACAGGAAGACGGCGTTCCACAGCCACTGGTTGACTTAACTAAGGAGAAGCAGCTGGAAGTTATCGATGCTATCGCTAAGAATTGGCTGGCACAGGACGGCGTATGGTTCCAGGCGGTTGAGTTCGCCGATGGCATGAACGATGCCAAGAGATGCAATGACTCAACTTGGGGTCGCTTCTCACCATTCGAAGCATGGTCAATCAAAAATCTTCTGGGTCTTGACGAACACCCAGGTCTTGAAGGTCTGGAGAGAGCACTTAACTTCAGAATGTACGGCCGTCTCAATGAACAGTCATGCAGACGTGAAGGCAACTCACTGATTTTTGAAATGAACAAGTGCAGAGTTCAGTGGGCGAGAGTAAGCAAGGGCCTTGACGACTACCCATGCAAAAGCGCGGGTCTCGTAGAATACGCTCGCTTCGCTAAGGGTATCGACGACAGAATTAAGACAACATGTGTTGGCTGTCCGCCAGATCCTCATCCAGAAGGATGGTTCTGTGCATGGAAGTTCACAATTGACGAAGAATAATAGATTGGGGAATGCGGATGCATTCCCTTTTTTTATGGGAATCGTTTGAATATATATACATAAACACGTATAAATACTTGAATTCCTAGTGAAAACGGAGTATTATAAACAAGTTATGAAAATAATAATTTGTGTTTAAGAGGTGTATATTATGGCAAGTTACGAAGAAGTATACGAACAGTTACAGGGCAAAACTGGAACTGATCCTGACGTAGAGAAAGAACTCTGCAGAAGAATCGCAGAAATCGAGAGTACTGACGGCGTAGTTGAGAATCTGAAGAAGAGCGACTGGGCTCTGTCATGGATTTGCATCGCTGTAGGAACTTTCCTTCCAATCGTTATTTATGCAATTAAATTAGGAATTACTAATATTTAAGGGAGGGAAGAGACATGGCAGCATTTAACGCTAATAGAGAGGCGCAGTTCGGTCTGCTCCCAATTACAAAAGAAGAAAGAGTTTATAATTTTAGAGACGCATCATCAATCAGTGTAGGTCTTTCAATTGCAACATGGGCATTCCTCATCGGTGCATCACTTGCTCTGTTTGTTGATTTCTGGACTGCAGTATGGGGTACACTTGCTGGTAACGTACTGACAGTACTGGTTATGACTTGGATGCCATCACTTTCTGGTGCTAAGTATGGTGTAGACGGATACACAGGTGCCACAAGTTTCATGGGAACTAAGGGTAAGAATATAATCCTTGTTTGCGTAGCAATATTCATCGTTTGCTGGGACATCGTTCTCTCAGTACTTTTCGCTAGATCAGTTGCTAACGTAGCAGCAGCACTGCTGGGCAAGGAAGCAATGGGACATACTTTTGAAATCGTAATGGCCATCCTTTGCATGGTAATTACATTCTTCGTTGTTTGGAAGGGTCCTATCGTAATCAAGAAGTTTAACAACATCGTTGCACCACTCATGTGCATCGTTGTAATCATGCTGGGAATCATCCTGACAGTTAAGATCGGCTGGGGAAACATCGCTGAAGCACAGCCACTGATGCCTTACGAAAGTGAATGGGTTAACTTCCTGATCGCTGTAGAACTGTCATTCGGTGCTGGCCTTAGCTGGTGGCCTGAAATGGGCGGTATCGCTAGACTTTGCAAGACTTCAAGAGCAGCTTACTGGTCAAACATGATCGGTCTTGTTCTGGCAGCAACAGTTGCAACAGGCGTTGGCGCAGCAGCTTGTCTGACAATCGGTTCAGAAGACCCAACAGTATGGATGCTTAAGCTGGCAGGTGTTGGCCTTGGTATCATGGCTCTCATCTTCATCGCAGTAGCTAACGTAACATCATGTGGTACTATCACATACACAATGTGTCTTGGTCTTAAGGGCCTGAAGGCATTACAGGGTAAGTCATGGGGCTTAGTAGTTGGTGTATTCTGCGGTATCGCAAGTGTAGCACTCCTCTTCGGTGCAGATTGGATTTATGACCACTTCTACATTATGCTGGGTGTAACTTGCTTATTCTACGTTCCAATGACAGCAATCGCTTCAGTTGATTATCTGCTCCTGCGTAAGCAGCATCTGAGCGTAAGAGATATGTTTGATAAGACAAGCACTTCTAAGTACTACTTCTGGGGCGGCTTCAACTGGGTAGCAATCATCATCTTTGTTGCAGCAATGCTCTTCTATCTGACAATCTTCGATCCAGCAATGCTGGTTCCACACAAGATGTTCGCATATGCTACAGGTTCAATCGGCGCAGGTATCCCAACAGCTATCGTTTACTACATCGTTATGAAGGCGTTCGTAGTTAAGAGCGGCAAGGGTGGATATATTAGCGAGAAATAGTGTATAATAACATCACGGTTCGTTATCAGGACCGTGATGTTTTTTGAAATGAGAAGGAAGGAATAATTAATGGAACTTAGAGAATTTTTTCACGCTACTAAGGTAGTGACTGGTGCTGGCGCTGTAGCTCAGACTGGCGACGAAGTCCTGGCTCTCGGCGGCAAGAAGGTAATGATTATTACAGATGCATTCCTGGCATCAAGCGATATTTATAAGAAGGTAACTGACAGCCTGGATGCGGCTGGCGTTGAATATATCACATACAGCGAAGTTAGACCTAACCCTAGAACAACAGACTGTGACTACACTGCAGACATGGCTAAGGCTGAAGGCGTTGACGTTATCATCGGTCTTGGCGGCGGAAGCTCCATGGACCAGGCTAAGGCAAGTGCAGCCCTCGTAACTAACGGCGGCAAGTGCGTTGACTGGGATTACATCGAACTTCCTGAGTACATGCTTCCAGTTATCTGCATTCCAACTACTGCAGGTACAGGTAGCGAAGTTACTTTCTGCGCAGTAATTACTGATGAAGAGAAGAAGTACAAGATGACAGTAATGGACGTTATCAAGCTTCGTCCTAGCGTTGCTATCGCAGACCCTGAACTGCTTCTGACACTTCCACCAGCACTGACTGCATCAACAGGTGTTGATGCTCTGACTCATGCTATCGAAGCTTATACTGCGAAAGTTTCACAGCCACTGACTGACGCTCTGGCTCTCCATGCTATCGAGCTCATCGCTGGCAGCCTTGTTGAAGCTGTTACAAACGGCAGCAACCTGCAGGCAAGAACAGACATGCAGAACGGTAGCTTACTTGCTGGCGCAGCATTCATTAACTCAGACGTTGGCGCTGTACACGCTATTTCAGAGACTATTGGTGCATGGTATGATACACCTCACGGCGTAGGCAACTCAATCTTCCTGCCACACGTTATGAAGTACAACATTCCAGCTTGTCCTGAACGTTATGCTAAAATCGCTAAGTGCCTGGGTATTGATCCTACAGGTAAGAGCGATGAACAGCTGGCTAATGAAGCTGTTGATTACGTTATTGAGCTTTGCGAAACTGTTAAGATTCCTAAGCTTAAGGAACTTGAGTACATCAAGGAAGAGAACTTCGAAGCTATCGCACAGCGTTCAGCTGAGAACCCACTGTCACTTGATAATGCTCGTGACATCGATGCAGCAGCATACCTTGATATTCTTAAGGCAGCGTATGCTATGTAATATAAGTTGATAAACGGATAATCGATAATGCCCGGCGAAATCGCCGGGTGTTTTATTGTATACAACACTTGAAAATGTATACAATAATTGCTATAATATGGGAACTTGCGTTATTTGGTATTATTTTATGGATATGGAGGACCAATATTATGAAAGAGAAGAAAAAGCTATCGCTAGCTATGCAAATTTTTATTGCACTGATTCTGGCGATAATCGCAGGACTGGCACTATGTAGTCACGCAGAACTTGCGACTACTTACATTCAGCCACTTGGTACAATATTTCTCAACCTGCTTAAGTTTATCGTAGTTCCAATTGTTCTTTTCTCAATTATCTGCGGAATCATCTCAATGAAAGACATTCGCAAAGTTGGATCAATTGGCGTTAAGACAGTTGTCTTCTACATGTGCACTACAGCCTTTGCCATTACAATCGGCCTTATCGGCGGCAACCTGTTTAAGGGAATGTTCCCAGCGCTCAAGACAACAAACCTGGAATATGAAGCAAGCGATCCTGTTAGCTTCATGGATACTCTGGTGAACATTTTCCCATCAAACTTCGTGCAGCCTATGGCGGATGCGTCAATGCTGCAGGTTATCGTTATAGCTGTAGTTCTGGGCTTCGCCATCATTATGGTCGGTGCCCAAAACAGTGAGAAGGGCGAACGCATCATCCAGGGTTGTAACGACCTGAACGATGTATTCATGATGTGCATGCACATGATTCTCAAGTTATCACCATACGGTGTGTTCTGCTTACTTTGCCCGGTAGTTGCAGAGAACGGTCCAGCTATTCTGGGATCACTTGCTATGGTACTGCTGGCAGCATACCTTTGCTACGTGGCTCACGCTATCGTTGTGTACTCACTGGCAGTTAAGGCTCTGGGCGGACTTAGTCCTATCGAGTTCTTCAAGGGCATGATTCCTGCAATCATGTTCGCGTTCTCAAGTGCATCATCAGTTGGCACACTGCCAATTAATATGGAGTGCACTGAGAAGCTTGGCGCGCCAAAGGAAATCTCATCATTCGTGCTTCCTCTTGGTGCAACAATCAACATGGACGGTACTGCGATCTATCAGGGCGTATGCTCAATATTTATCGCATCATGCTATGGCATCGATCTCACATTACCACAGATGATGACAATCGTTCTGACAGCGACACTGGCGTCAATCGGTACAGCTGGCGTTCCTGGCGCTGGCATGGTAATGCTGGCTATGGTACTGCAGTCCGTTGGACTTCCTGTTGAAGGTATCGCCCTGGTTGCAGGCGCAGACAGAATCTTCGACATGGGCCGTACAACTGTTAACATTACAGGTGATGCTGCGTGCACAATGGTTGTTACTAGAATGGAGAAGATTCGCGAAGCAAAGAAAGCAAAGGCAGCGTAGCGCGTAGCGCTATAGCGTTTTAATTGTATATTAACCGGTGCACGGGGTTTATGCCCATTGGCCTGATGGCCAGTGGGCTTTTTTGCGTGATGAGGGCAGTAGGAGGGGA
>JAGHTQ010000167.1 GCA_018065295.1 Candidatus Colimonas fimequi
TTCATCGGTATCCTTATCGAGCACTTCGCTGGTAAGTTCCCACTCTGGCTGGCTCCTGTACAGGTTAAGCTGATGACAGTAACTGAGAAGTTCGCTGACTACGCTCTGGACATTACTAAGCAGTTCGAAGAAGCTGGTATCAGAGCAGAAGCTGATATCAGAAACGAGAAGATTGGATATAAGATCAGAGAAGCTAGAAACGAACGTAACCCTTACCTTTGCGTAATCGGTGAGAAGGAAGTTGAAGCTGGTACTCTGACTGTTAGAAATACTAAGACTGGCGAGGAAGTTGTAATGACTCCTGCTGAACTTCAGGCACAGCTCCTGGAAGAAATCGCAACTAAGGCTCTGTAATTGAGGATTGTGAAATGAAAGCAAAGAAACTTTCTAAAGGTACAATAATAGGATTAGGGATTCTTATTCTCATCTGGGCACGCATTGTTGTCGCTAATCTGATGATGACATATGCTATTACTGTAGATGGCGAAACTGTGGTAGTAGTTAAGAATAAGACTGTAGCTAAGACTGTTCTCAAGGAAGTACTTCTGGGATATGTTCCAGATGACAGTGATATCAAGTCCATTTCTGTCGACAAGAATATCGACTTCAGACAGATGGGTCTCACAGAAACTTTTGGCAAGGATATCGTTAAGACTGACAAGGATGCTATCGCATATCTGGCTGATAAGAACGGTGAGGCTGAAGAACTTTTCAATGCTACAGTAACAAGTGAAGTAACCAGGAAGGAAGAATACACTCCTGATATTGACTATAGGGAAGATGACTCCATGCTTGCAGGTCAGTCGCGAGTTGAAGATGAAGGTGAGAATGGCGTTGCCAACATCACTTATTCAATAACTAGTGTTAATGGCGAAGTTACCAATGAGGAGGCAATTGACAAGGAGGTCATTACCGAAGGTAGAAGCGCTATTATCTACAAAGGCACTGTAGGCGTACCTAACGGCGAAGACTGGAGAACTTACGAAGGTGACGCTGTATATACTAGTGATGAGGATATTATCGCTAGAGCCAAGGCTCATCTTGGCTGCCCATATAAGTATGGTGGCAGAAGCTTTGCCAACGGTATCGACTGTGTATTCTACGTAGTTAATGTTTACAAAGAATTAGGCGTTAACGTACCGCATAAGCACAGCCAGATTCGTAAATTCGGTAAAGGCGTATCAAAGAGCAACATGAAGCCAGGCGATATCATCTGCTACGGACATCACGTAGCGATCTACGTTGGTAACGGCAAGATGGCCGAGGCGACAAGAAAATACGGCACTAGAATTGGCAAGGTTAGAGGAGGCATTATCACAGTAAGACGTCCAACCCGTGCGAACTAGAGACGAAACAAAAGACGATGGAATGTTCCATCGTCTTTTTTAGTCCACGGGACATTTATTCCCCCTGAGTTCGAGCCTTATATGGCAGGGCATAGAAGACTTACGCGTATTTGCTTCGCAAATCCGCCGGCCATCGCTGTAGGCTCGGCCAATAAATGTCCACAGGACATTTATTCCCTCCGAGTTCGAGCCTTCCAAGCCTCTCCAAAAAGAAAAAGAGTCCTTGCGAGGACTCTTTTCTTTTATGGCGAGGCATAGAAGACTCGAACTCCCGACACATGGGTCCGGAACCCACTGCTCTATCCGCTGAGCTAATGCCCCATATTAACAAAAAATTGCGTGAAGTACTGTGTGAAATCACCAATTCATTATAGATTAATTATGCCTTGATGGCAACTGTAGAGGACCCCTTAAATACTTGATATTTGAGGGTAATTTTGGTAAAATTAAAATACGTATAAGTGCGCCCATTTTTAAGAAAAAGAAGGTATAACATGATTAAATTTAATGTTCCACCAGTAGTTGGTGGTGAGCTTAATTACATAGAACAGGCAGTTAAGAGTCAGAAGATTTGTGGTGACGGAGAGTTCACTAAGAAGTGCAATAAATGGATTGAAGAGAAGGCGGATGTTACTAAGGCACTGCTGACAACATCATGCACACACTCCCTTGAAATGGCAGCAATCCTTCTGGATATCAAGGAGGGTGATGAGGTTATCCTGCCATCATATACATTCGTTTCAACTGCCAATGCTTTCGTACTTCGTGGAGCTAAGCTGAAGTTTGTTGATATCAGACCAGATACAATGAACATCAATGAGAAGCTGATCGAAGAAGCGATTACAGACAAGACTAAGGCAATCGTTCCTGTACACTATGCAGGTGTTGGTTGCGAGATGGACGAAATTATGGCAATCGCAGATGCACATAATCTTAGAGTTGTAGAAGATGCAGCTCAGGGTGTCAATGCATTTTATAAGGGCAAGATGCTGGGAAGCATCGGCGATATGGGTTGCTACAGTTTCCACGAAACTAAGAACTACAGCATGGGCGAAGGTGGAGCAACTCTGTTTAGAGATGACACTTTCGTAGAGAATGCTGAGATTATCAGAGAGAAGGGTACTGACAGAAGTAAGTTCTTCAGAGGTCAGGTTGATAAGTACTCATGGGTTGAGATGGGATCATCATATCTGCCAAGTGAACTTAACGCTGCATACCTTTATGCACAGCTTGAGAAGGCTGATGAAATTAACGACAACAGACTGGCTACATGGGCTACATATTTCCAAGAACTGAAGCCACTTCAGGAGCAGGGTCTTATTGAACTTCCATATGTTCCGGATGAGTGTAAGCACAATGCGCACATGTTCTACGTTAAGCTTAAGGACATGGCACAGAGAACTGAGTTTATTAACCACCTGAAGGATAACGGTGTTAGCTGCGTATTCCACTACGTACCGCTTCATTCATCAAGCGCAGGCAAGAGATTTGGTGAATTCTCAGGCAAGGACGTATACACAACAAGAGAAAGCGAGCGTCTTGCTAGACTGCCAATGTACTACTCAATGACAGAAGATGACATAGCTAAGACAATCGACACTATTAAGAAATTCTTTTAAGCGAGGAAGCCAACGAGGCCAAGTAATATATGGGACTTAAACAGATAATTCTCAAACTGGGTGTGGCAGGATTAAGAGCTGCATATGCTCCTATGAAACTGCAGAAGACCAGAAACAGAATCGTAATTCTCTCAAGACAGAGCGACAAAATGTCTATGGACATCAGGATGATTGTTAATGAAATAGGTAAATCACATCCTGATGTTGAAGTAGTAGCACTTTGCAAGCTCCTTGAGGACAAGAATCCAATTGAATACGGACTTCACATGCTGGAACAGATGAAGTACATGGCATCAAGTAAGGTGGTTCTTCTCGATGGATATTGTATAGCGGCTAGCATTCTTAACCACAAGCCACAGACAACTGTTGTTCAGATGTGGCATGCACTTGCGGCTATCAAGAAATTCGGCTATCAGACAATAGATAAGCCATCAGGACACAGCAGACAGGTGGCAGAAGCAATGTGTATGCATCGCAATTACGATCACGTAATTTGCGCCAGCCCTGCAACAGGCGAACATTTCATGAAGTGCTTCAACATTTCTGAGAGTCAGCTGACATACATGGCACTGCCTAGAGTTGATGAGATATTAAGACCAAATAATATCCTGCCAGAAGAATATAGAGGCAGATCCCTTGAAGATTTCAGAGGGTTTTTAAGAAACGAATACGAAATTGTCGAGGGAAGAGAAGTTATTCTCTATGTTCCTACTTTTCGTAAGGATAAGGACGTTGAACTTAAGGGCCTTATTGATGCAGTCAATAAGCCTGAATTCACCCTGGTCATTAAGGCGCATCCAATTTACGACAATCTCATGTATGACGGAAGCAAGGAACTTCAGATTCCAGCAGGCCTTAATGTTCAGGTGATAATTGACAAGAAGTACAGCTCATATCAGTGGATGGCAGCCAGCGATAGAATAATCACTGACTATTCAGCCCTCGGGGTTGAAGCAGCTCTTCTTGATAAGCCATTGTACTACTACGTTTATGATATTGACGACTATGAAGAAACTGTTGGTCTTAACGTGAATCCTTGTGATGAAATGCCGACATCGTCTGCAGTAACTTCAGAAGAACTCAAGGCTGTCATAAACAGTGAATATGACTACGATAAACTCACTGAGTTTAAGAATAAATACGTATCAGTAGATACTGATAATTGTACACAGAAACTGGGAAGTTTCCTGGCAGATTTAGCAAGATAATAGCGATGACATTAAACGAACAGAATGGATTTATTAAAAATACTGGGACAATGATTCTCAGTTATACAGTGCTCTTCGCAGTATTGATTGCTGGTGTATTCTCAACATTCTACTTACAGCATAAGTGCCTTATGAACATATACGATGCATATGATCAAGGCTATTTCTGGACAGTGGAACTGAAGAAGAATCTAAGCAGTCTAATGGCTGGGAACGGATTTCCTGAATGGTCCTGGAGCAAGGGCCCTGGAATGGAAGTTAAAGCAATAACTGATCCATTCATGGTGCTTGCAGCACTTTTCCCAATCGGCCACATTGAACTGGGATATAGCGTTGTGACAATACTCAGACTATATGTTTCGGGTCTAGCATTCATGGCATTCGCAAGAGAAGTTGAGATTGCAAGATATCAGGCAGTAATGGGAGCCATCTGCTACACCTTCTCAGCATGGATTATTAACGTTTCACTGGTTCAGTCGCAGTTTGTTAATATCACAATTCTCTTCCCACTGCTGATAATGTCAGTTGATAGAGTCTATAAGGGCAAGTCATCAGTTCCTTTCATGATTCTGGTAGCACTGACAATGATAAACAGCGTTTACCTGGCATACATGGCGGGCCTGAGCGCAGTGCTCTACATACTCCTGAGATACTTCAACTATTGTGAGAAGTTCAGCATTAAGGAATATGTGGTAAGCGTACTGAAGTTCATCGTATATGGACTCATAGGAATGGCGGCATCAGCCGTGATAACAATGACAACCATCCAGTCCCTTATGGGAGCATCAACTGGTGGCGGCAGCGGCAAGGCATATGACACATTCGCAGGAATGTCATTTGTCTTCAATCTGGGCAATAAATTTGTTTCAGAAGGATATGACTTCGGATACGGATATATCGGTCTTCCAATTCTGGCACTCATGGTCATTGCAGTATCGTATAGATACTTCTCACTTAGAAATACCCAGCTGATAATGACAGCGATTTTCGTAATAATGACTCCGTTCCCATTCTTCAGCTCAATGTTTAATGGATTCGGATACGTTACAACAAGATGGTATTTTATGCTGATATTCTTCTTGGTTTGGACAGCAACAGAGAACTTCGACCTGGATAGATTAGCAGAGATAAAGAATTTAATAATTATGTTCATCTGGATGGCAATTATCACAGTATCTACACTTGGATTTGCTTATCTAGATATAACAGAGAACTACAGCAGAAACGACATCCTCTTCGTAGCAGGAAGTCTGGCAGCTGGATACCTGATGCTGGTAATAATCGCGACAGGTATCAAGGGCAAGACACCACTTAAGTTCAGACAGGGTGCAATCACTCTCATAACCGTTGGTGCTATAGCATGCCTTTGGACAATATCCTTCCAGGGCAGTATGGATACATTCGTCAAGGATAACGAGATAAATGCACAGCTTGAGGCTTCAACACAGAGA
>JAGHTQ010000043.1 GCA_018065295.1 Candidatus Colimonas fimequi
GGAAAAGGATATAAGTACCGATTCCAGCTTCATTGAGTTTCTTGTAATTCTCTACAGTTGTAGCCGCGATGTTAACGTTAACTCTGCGGATAGCACCGTTCATGTGCTTGATGCTGTAGATAGTCTTGATACTCTCGAGAACGTACTCAAGAGGATTCATAGTTGGGTGCTCGCCTAGCTCTATAGCAAGACGCTTGTGACCCATGTCCTGAAGGGCGATAACCTCAGCCTTGATTTCTTCCTGAGTCAGCTTGCTTCTTCTGATGTGCTTGTTCTGACCGTGATATGGGCAGTACTTGCAACCGTTAACACAGTAATTTGACAGGTACAGCGGCGCGAACATTACGATTCTGTTGCCGTAGAACTTCTCCTTGATTTCGCGAGCAGTCTCGAAAATCATCTCATGGATTTCAGGGTCCTGAGCCTCAAGCAAAAGGGACGCCTCCTGGTATGTTAAACCTTTGCAATCGCGGGCTCTCTCAAGGATCGCCTTCATTGCTTCGGTATCGTTCTTATTTTCTTCTGCGTACTTAAGTGTAGCCAGAATCTCTTCGTGGTTAATGAATTCTGTTGCCTTAGGTGATTTGCTGTTATATGTACTCATGTCGCTACCTCCAAAACGAAACCCTCTGATAGCAACGGCTAACAGAGGGTATAGTAATCCCAGGGAATTGCCGTCACCTTTAACGTCGGTAATGACCGTAGCCACCCCTCTGCCTCAGAAAGACTCATATTATTTATTTCTTACTTTAATTGACATTTTACCACACGATCCCTGCCAGGTAAATCTCTTAATACCTCTGCAGGTGTATACTTGCCGTTATCCTTAATCATCTTGCGCAGGTCTTCGCCCTGATCGTGACCGATTTCCACCATGAGCCAGCCACCTGGCTTAAGATATGTTGGTGCCTCCTCGACGATGATTTTGTAGAAGTCAAGACCGTCGCGGCCGCCGTCAAGAGCGCTCTTTGGCTCGTGATCCTTAACCTCTTCCTGAAGGATCTCAATCATTGCCTTCTTAATGTATGGCGGGTTAGAAACGATCATGTCGAACTTCTTACCCTTGTGAGGAGCGAACATGTCGCCCTGCTTAAAGTCAATCTTAGTTCTCAGATTCTCAGCATTCTGACGGGCCACCTTCAGTGCCTCTTCGCTGATGTCTGATGCCGCAACTTCAATGTTGGAACATATTTTGGCGAGAGATATGCCTATGCATCCGCTGCCGCAGCAAAGGTCTAAGACCTGCCATTCTTTGCGTCCTCTCATGCGGTCGATGAGGCCTGGCTTATCCTTAGGATGCTTCTGAATAACACGAGCCGCTTCAGTTACCAGAGTCTCTGTATCCTGACGTGGAATGAGCACATGCTCATTAACCTTGAACTCGTAGCCCATGAAACTCTGAACGCCAGTAATGTGCTGGAGCGGAATACGGCTAGCGCGTTTCTCGATAAGCTCCATGTACTTAGCCTCAGTCTCAGGATCCACCTCTTCGTTAGCCTTCATGAAAAGAGCCACTCTATCCATTCCAGTGACGAAGCTGAACAGTTCCTCCGCATCTATCTTAGGGTCCATGACGAAAGCCTTCGCCAGTTTATATTCCCCTTCTTTAATCAATATTCTTGTCTTCATCTATTATCTCTGTCTCCTCGCAAACCCCCAGCGGTGCATCATCGGCCTCGCCTTCAGCTTCAGCCACGCCTTCAGCTTCAGTCTCCTCGGAGCCATCCTTTCCAAGTATGTATTCTCTAGCTGGAGTATCATCCATGCACGCCTTCATGGCTGCAATAGCAACTTCCAGCTGCTTGTCATCAGGTTCGTTAGTTGTAATCTTCTGGAGATAAAGTCCAGGAAGACTCAGCACTTTAACTACGATATTGTCACTTCTTCCAGCCCACTTGAGCAGTTCGTATGAAAGACCTGCGATAACAGGGAGCAGGGCCAGTCTTGATAAAATTCTAAGAATCAGTGATGGCCATCCCAGCAGGAAATGGAGTGCAAATGCAATGATAAATACGAACATAAGGAAGCTTGTTCCGCATCTAGGATGAAGTGTTGGGAACTGTCTGCAGTTTTCTGGAATCAGTTCCAGACCGTTCTCGAAGGCGTGAATAGTCTTGTGTTCTGCGCCATGATAACGGAAGAGCGTCTTGATTTCGCCCATGAAGGAAATCGCCCATACGTACATAACGAACAGGAAAATTCTAAATATACCTTCAACAAGGTTGAGAATAAGCACGCTGTCAGTAAAGTGCTTGGCCAGGTTAGTCACACCTGTTGGCAGGATGATGAACACGCCAATAGTAAACGCCAGAGCGAATACAACTGAAACATAAATCATCATTGTCCAGACAGCCTTGCTTCCGAATTTCTCAGTGAGCCACTTCTCGAACCTTCCTGGTTCGTACTCCTCATCGTCGAACTCCTCGAGAATCTCCGCAGAAGTCATCAGCTGGCCAGTGCCCTGTATCAGTGATGAAACGAAAGCAACCACGCCTCTGATAAGAGGATATGTCATCCACTTGCTGGGCTCCGCCTTGGCAGCAGTCTTAATCTTAATTCTGCCATCAGGAAGTCTTACCGCCAGAGCAGTCTTCTTCTCCCCGTTCATCATGATGCCTTCCATTACGGCCTGACCGCCGATCTTAGTCGGACATGCATCTTTCAAAAAAATCTTACTTAAATCCATATATACACCTACATCTCGCTGGGGTTAACCCTCGTGGTTAGCCCTTCAGCTTAGTCTTCTTAATAACTTCGATGAAATCCTTATTATCTCTAGTGTGGGCCAGATTATCGATAATCTGTTCAGCAGCTTCCTGATTGTCTCTGTTGCCAAGAGCCCTTCTCATGTACCAGATTGCCTCAAGTTCGTCCTGGTTCATGAGCAGGTCTTCTCTTCTAGTTCCCGACTTGTTCAGGTTGATTGCAGGGAAGATTCTCTTCTCACTCATCTTGCGGTCAAGGTGCAGCTCCATGTTGCCTGTACCCTTGAACTCTTCGTAAATCAGGTCGTCCATACGGCTTCCCGTCTCAACGAGAGCAGTTGCAAGAATTGTAATGCTGCCGCCTTCTTCCAGCTTACGAGCTGCGCCAAAGAACTTCTTAGGCTTGTGAAGTGCGCCTGGATCAAAGCCACCGCTGAGAGTTTTGCCTGAAGCTGGAACAACCAGGTTGTAGGCTCTAGCAAGTCTAGTGATACTGTCCAGAAGTACCACAACGTCCTTGCCGTGTTCAGCCAGTCTCTGGGCCCTTGCCAGAACCATCTCAGCCACCTTAACGTGGTGAGCGGGCAGCTCGTCAAAAGTAGAATAGATAACTTCGCCGCCCTTAAGGCTTCTCTTCATATCAGTAACTTCTTCTGGACGCTCATCAACCAGAAGCACGATCATCTCAACCTCAGGATAATTCTTCTCGATGCTGTTAGCCAGCTTCTTGAGAAGAACAGTCTTGCCCGCCTTAGGTGGTGCAACGATAAGGCCTCTCTGACCCTTGCCGATAGGTGCAATCAGGTCGATAAGTCTCAGACTCAGGTCGCGAGCCCCATCCTCCAGCTGGAATCTCTCCTCTGGGAAAATCGGTGTCAGATTATCAAAATCAGGACGTTTCATAGCAACGCCCGGCTCATCTCCGTTAACCGATACAACATAAAGCAGTGCGCCGAATCTGTTGCCCTCATTAGGGTTCCTGCAGATACCGCGAACCTTGTCACCAGTCTTCAGATTAAAACGTCTAATCTGCGCAGGCGCTACGTATATATCCTTATCACTTGTCAGGAAGTTGTTGAATCTCAGGAATCCGAAACCGTCCTCAGCCAGTTCCAGAATGCCCTCAACTTCAAAGCGATCGTCCTTGTCCGGAACAACGTTCTTGTTGTCAAATTCTCTCTTGCCGCTTGCCTTGCGCGCGCGTGCCTTCTCTCTAGCACTCTCCTCACGCAAAGGTTCCTCGTCTGAAGCTGGCTCAGGTGCTTCATCCTTGGCAGGTTCGTCAATCATCAACGCAGCAATAAGCTCCGCCTTCTTCATTTTTTCGTAGCCTTCAAGACCGAATGTCTTCGCGATTTCACGAAGATCGGCTACCTTCTTAGACTTAAGCGTCTGTTCGTCCATTGTCTTCCACATTTAATGAGTCCTTTCTGTTTCCGAACATGAATGTTACAAGATGTGACCCGCCCCCGCGGGCTGTTTAGAACATGAAATTCCGGATAAGATTGTTAGTTTATTTACCTTTACTAATATACAACTAAAAAAAGAGGTGCGCAATGCACACCTCAAATAATTCACACTATCTACACCTAGTACTTGAAGAAACCTTCGCCGCTCTTGCGTCCCAGCTTACCAGCACGAACCATCTGCCTGAGAAGTAGTGATGGTGCATACTTGTTATTGCCGTATTCTCTCTGAAGAGTCTCCATAATTGCCAGCAGAACGTCAAGGCCGATCAGGTCGCCCAGGGCCAGAGGACCCATTGGGTGGTTAGCGCCCAGCTTCATTGCTGTGTCGATACCTTCTGCACTTGCAACGCCATCTTCCAGACAGCAGATTGCTTCGTTGATCATTGGAATGAGGATTCTGTTTACTACGAATCCAGGAGCTTCGTTAACTTCAACAGGTGTCTTACCGATACCGTTAACGATTTCTACCATAGCAGTCTTAGTTTCTTCTGAAACCAGTGGTCCTGATACTACTTCAACAAGCTTCATAACTGTAGCTGGATTGAAGAAATGCATGCCGATTACCTTGTCAGGTCTTGCAGTTACAACAGCGATTTCTGTCAGTGAAAGTGCTGAAGTGTTTGTTGCCAGAATAGCATCGCTCTTGCAGATAGCATCAAGCTGTCTGAACATATCCTTCTTAACTTCCATATCTTCTGCGATTGCTTCGATAACCAGATCAGCATCTGCTGCTGCGTTAAGATCTGCAGTTGGAGTCATTGCTGCGATAGTTGCATCTTTAACTTCCTGAGTAATCTTCTCCTTAGCAACCAGTCTATCCATGCCCTTGCTGATTTTAGCGATAGCGCCTTCAGCCTTCTCCTGGCTTCTGCCTCTAACGATTACTTCGTGGCCATTCTGAGCCATAACCTGAATGATACCAGTAGCCATAGCGCCAGTACCTAAAACACATACTTTCATTATTAAGTTCTCCTTTCATAAATCACGATTTCATTTTATCGTTTAACTCCTCCCATGTCAAAGTACATCGGAGTGGTGCCAAACCTGAAGGATTGGCACACACAGAATAATAAAAGAGACGCTACTGCCGCGTCTCTTAATCATTTCTATCAATAATAAATGTCAGGGATCTCACAGCGTTAGCCATGTCCATGAGATCTTCTGTATCGTATTTATTCAAATCGTTATTTATCTTCTCGAAGATGATTTGCCTCTGCATGTCCTCATCCTTGCTAGCGCTACTTCCGTACAAAATATAGTCTGCGCTCACATCGAGAATATCAACAACCTTGGCGAACTTCTCTAATGAAAGTGTCTTAGTTCCCCCTTCTACGTCTGCCAGAAATGAAGTAGACATAGGGATCATCTCTGCGAAAGCATCTCTAGTCAGATTCATGCTTTCTCTCGATTGTCGTATTCGTTTACCAATCCCAAACAAATCCAGTTGGTACGCTGTCTCTCTTGTCACTTCTTCTGCCTCTCGTCAATTATGTCAATACTAGCTAACTATATGTCTAGTTTACTCGAATTGTCATAATCTGACATTCCTCTAGTAGAAGATATTTGTTGCGCTGTCAGTAGATTTTACTTCTTACAGCGCATATATTCTCCCCTACTAGCGTATA
>JAGHTQ010000101.1 GCA_018065295.1 Candidatus Colimonas fimequi
TCACTGTCCACATCAAGGATATAATACTGGCCGCGACATGGATAAACGTTGTATTTGTCGATGCCTGCCATAGATGCAACGTCTGCTGCACCTAGACCTGCGCAGTTAACAATAATCTTTGCGTAGTAAACCTCGCCATCAGCGTCACCAGTACCAGTAGACACCACATATCCGTCCCCGTCCGAACCCTTCTCAATCCCAGTAACTCCAGTATCTAAGAGGAATTCTACGCCGTTTTCAGCAGCGTTATCTGCCAGAGCTACGCAGTACAGAAACGGACTGGTAACAGCCGTCTCAGGGGACCACAGAGCCTTGTAGCCACATGCATCAGGCATAAGCTCCCTGATGCGCTCAGGGTCGATTATCTCAAGGCCTTCGCAGCCGTTAGCTTGGCCTTGTGCCAGGAGTCTTTCAATTGCAGGGACATCTGATTCTTCAAGTGCCACCACCATTTTGCCAGTCTTCTTATATGGCACGTGAAGTTCCTCGCACAATTTCTCGAATCCCTTATTGCCTTCAACACAGAATCTGGCCATTAAACTACCCGGTTTGTTGTTAAATCCCGCGTGAACAACTGCAGAATTACGACCAGTAGTCTCACCTGCAACGTCGCTATTCTTCTCCAGAACCGCAACTTTCACATTAAAATGAGACAGCTGCCACGCTAGCGCGCAGCCCACTGCCCCTGCTCCGATTATTAAAATGTCGTAGCGTTTATGGTTCATTATAATACCTCGAAAGGATCAAGATTAACTTCTGATGCTACAAACTCTACGCTGCCAGGAACCAGCTTCTCCATCTGAAGCTGCATAACTGCAGCAAAGATCTTCTCAGTTCCGAAGTGACCAGCATCGATAACGCACATGCCGATCTCTCTAGCGTCCTGTGCCTGGTGATACTTAACGTCGCCAGTGATGAAGGCTTCGCAGCCCTGTCCTGCGGCAACTTCGATGAATTCACTGCCAGCGCCAGTGCAGATACCGATTCGGCTAATCTCTGCATCCATGTGACCAACAGCGCTAATCTGGCTAATTGGAATACCCAGGTTCTCACATACCATATCGATAACCTGTGAGAACTTAAGTGTCTTGTGAAGTCTACCGATACGTCCAATGTGCATTTCTGATGGTGCTGCCAGCATATCTGCAGGCTTCTTAACTGGATCGCCAGCAAGATCTGTAATGTCTCTCAGGTCCAGAATACCTGCCAGGGCATCGTTATTACCGCCATTAACCTTATCAAAAGGCGTATGACATGAATAAACAGAAATACCGTGTCTAATCAGTCTGATGATAACCGCACCCTTAGGTGTATTGGCATTCAGTGAAGAAATGCTGCCAAAAATAAGAGGATGATGTGAAATAATCATCTCTGCACCCATAGCAATTGCTTCATCAACAACTTCCATATTAATTTCAAGACATGTGAGGACTCTGCTAACCTGTCTATCTTCAAATCCGATAATAAGGCCGCTATTGTCCCACTCTTCCTGAAGCTGCAGAGGAACTCTAG
>JAGHTQ010000134.1 GCA_018065295.1 Candidatus Colimonas fimequi
CTCAGGTGTTCCATCTTGCCCTGGAAGCTTGCCAGGATACCATCAAGATAGTCATAAGTTCCAATCTTCAGCTGCTTAGCTGTATCTTCAGTAACTCTCATAAGTTCGTCAGCTCTCATCTTAGACTTGATTGTAATATCGTTAGTCTCAACCAGATTGTCAGCCTGCTGCTGAGCGTCATCGATAACCTTCTCATACTGAGTCTTAGCTTCAGCAATGATACGTTCTCTCTCGTTCTTGATCCACTGTGCCTGCTGGATTTCGTCAGGAAGTTCTGCTCTGATTTCTCTAACGATTTCAAGCAGTTCCTGTGAATCGATCATAATCTTACCAGTAAGAGGGAAACCGGCCGCTGTATCAACGATTTCTTCAATTTCTTCTAACAGTTCTAAAACTCTCATTCCATCCTCCTATTTGCTCTCAGCAAACTTATCATTCATTCTCTTCAAAATATTATCTGGGACCAATCCTTCGATGTCCCCGCCCAGTTTAAGAACTTCCTTCATCAGACTTGAACTAACGAATCCGTACTTAGGATCAGTCATCAGGAATACGCTCTCGATGCCGTCGTTAAGGAGCCAGTCGTTCATCTGCTGCATCTGAAGTTCATAATCAAAATCTGTACCATTTCTCAGACCTCTGATAATTACGTTAAACCCATTTTTATTAACGTAATCTGCCAGAAGACCAGCACATTTATCAACCTTAACGTTGCCGAGGTGAGCTACTGTTTCTTCGATCATCTCTGTACGTTCTTCAAGGGTAAACATTGACTTCTTAGAGAAGTTCACTACTATTGCAACAGTTACTTCATCAAAGATAACTGATGCGCGCTCTATTAAGTTAAGATGTCCGTTTGTCAGCGGGTCAAATGAGCCAGTGAACAATGCCTTA
This sequence comes from Candidatus Colimonas fimequi, assembly GCA_018065295.1. Lineage (GTDB taxonomy): Bacteria > Bacillota > Clostridia > Peptostreptococcales > Anaerovoracaceae > Lentihominibacter > Lentihominibacter fimequi. Next base: position 895 of record JAGHTQ010000134.1, read on the forward strand.
GTCGCCATAGTCCTAGTCCTCCGTTTATCATTGGTTATACTAATTATAGCACCTCTTCTTCAGGGGTACAACCATATATTGATATCATTACGACACCATATCTGCGTTCTTTTATCTTAGTGAAACCGCAGATTTCATCTGCCAGTTCCTCTTCCTTACGGTGCTCCGCAATGATGAGGCCATCTTCGTTAAGAAGGTTGTTCTCAGCGATAAGTTCGAAACAGCCTGAGAGCATTCCGCGATCATATGGCGGGTCAAGAAAAATAATGTCGAATGGTTTTCTCTGGCTCATTAATACTTTGCGATAGTCGCCAGAAACAACACGTGACTTGTCATCAGCGCCGCAGTGTGTAATGTTAGAACGGACCAGACGAAGTGAGTCACGAGACTGGTCAGCGAATACACATTCCTTAGCGCCTCTTGAGAGAGCTTCAAGACCCAGATTGCCAGTACCTGCGAAAAGGTCCAGGCATCTAGCGCCCCATATATCATTTGTCAGAATGCTGAAGAGAGCTTCCTTAACCTTGTCAGTAGTAGGTCTAACGTCGTAGCCCTTTGGTGTCTCCAGTCTTCTTCCCTTGTAATCTCCTGCGATAATTCTCATCTATTAATCCTCCAAGTCCTCTACTAATTCCTCAACTGTCTTCTTCAGAATCGGATGTCTCTTCCATGGAGCAATCTGCTCCAGTGGAATGAGGACGAAATCTCTGAAGTGCATTTCTTTGTGCGGAATAATCAGGTCTTCTGTATCCATAATTAAGTCGTCATAAAAAATAATGTCAAGGTCCAGTGTTCTAGGTCCCCAGCGAACTTCTCTTGTTCTGCCAGCTTCGACTTCGATGTCGTGAAGGACAGCAAGAAGCTGCTCAGGTGTATATGTAGTCTCACCTTCCAGAACACCGTTAAGGAAGTCGTCCTGCTCTACGCCGCCGTATGGGGCAGTTTTGATAAAGTCTGACACCTTGTTCACCTTGAACTCATCGAGTGCCCCCAGAGCGTCTACAGCGCCCCACAGGTACCCTTCACTATCGCCCATGTTTGAACCCATGGCAATGTAAACTGTATGTCTGCTTCTGCTTACTTCAACGGAAACATAATCAAGTGGCAGGCCTATTGGCGCCCATGGCTTCTTCACTTCGATATCCACAGTCTGCGCCTGAGGATACTGAAAAAGGATCTCGCGAGCCAGGTATTCTGCCAGTGTCTCGATCAAATCGTAAGTATTCTCCTGAGTAAACTGAGTGATCAGCTGACATACTTCAGCGTAGTTTATTGTCTTGTCCAGGTCGCCAGTGATTGCAGCAGCACTGAAGTCTGTGTGAATGCAAGCACTGATAAGGAACTTCTGTCCCAGCACCTTCTCTTCTGGGAGCACGCCGTGATTAGCGTAAACTTCCAAGTCTCTGATTCTAATCTTATCCATGTGATTTCCCGATTTCCTATCTAGCTAAAATAGCTTCTGACATATCAATAATACGCTTGTTTTCTTTGATATCGTGGACTCTTACGAAGGCGCAGCCTCTCATGAGACCGATAACTGTAGTCGCAAGGGTTCCCTCCACTCTCTCTTCCACAGGAAGATTGAGAGTGAGACCGATCATTGACTTTCTCGATGTTCCAAGGAGCACCGGATAACCAAGTTCATGAAGAACGTCCACGTGATTTGTAATAATCAGATTATGTTCTAAAGTCTTACCGAAACATACGCCTGGATCAAGAATAATCTTGTCGTCAGCTACGCCAGCTTCCTTAGCGATAGCTACGCACTCTCTCATGTCGTTCATGAAGTCAGGAATGAAGTCGTCATATACAGCTTCATGTCTGTTGTGCATGAGACAGCATGCCGCGCCGTACTTGGCAGTAAGCTGAGCCACCTTCTTATCGTGTTTGAATCCCCAGATATCGTTTACCAGGTCAGCGCCAGCCTGAAGAGCTGCTTCGCAAACAGGACCCTTGTAAGTATCGATTGATACTGGCACGTCAAACTCAGCCTTAATAGCTTCGATAGCTGGTGTTACTCTAGCGATCTCCTCATCATCACCGATAACAGTGTGACCAGGTCTTGTTGATTCGCCGCCAACATCGATGATGGCAGCACCGTCACTAATCATATCTTCAACGTGCTTCATAGCGGCGTCCATCTTGTTCCACTTGCCTCCATCACTGAAGGAGTCAGGTGTCACATTCAGGATACCCATGATGTAGCACTTGTTCTTAACGTCAAATTCTTTGTTCCCAATAATCATAACTCTATACCCATATTCTTCTTCTCATCCGGCCAGTTACATGTATCACGAGCTTCGCAGATGAAGCAAAGGCGTGATTTCTTATCGGCCTTCCTAAGTAATGTACTAAATTCCGTACCGGGGTCAGACCCCATAGGGCCGCGATGCGCACCTATCGCATCGACTACCATCGCGATTTCGTGCTCCGAGAAACCGCATTCGGCCATAATCTCTTTCGCCAGGCGTGCTCCCGCCTGATCGTGAGGCTCGCCGGTGGCATTCTGCTGATGACGACCTATGTCGTGGAGCAGCGCAGCTGCATACACCAATTCACGGTCAATGTCCACCCCTTCTTCAAGGCAATATAAGTAGCAAAGGCGTGCCACTTCAAGTAAGTGATCCACGCCGTGTTTGCAGTATATTCTGTTTCTCTCATCCTCTACTAGAGCCTGATATTCGGCTGCGTAAACGGGATGATTGTATATCTGGTTCAGTCTATCCATCGATTGTAATTGCGCTGAGGAATGCGTTCTGAAGATCATAGTTACCTTCGAATACGCCTCTTGTTACTCTAGTTACTGTCTTAGCACCTGGCTTCTTAATGCCACGCATTGTCATGCACATGTGCTCCGCTTCGATAACTACCATAATGCCCTTAGGCTGCAGGTTATCATTAATAGCGTCTGCGATAAGAGCTGTCATGTTCTCCTGGATCTGCGGACGTCTTGCGAATACTTCTACTGTTCTTGCAATCTTGCTGAGACCTGGCACCTTCTCACCTGGTACGTATGCAACGTGTGCCTTGCCATAGAATGGCAGCAGATGATGCTCACATACTGAGTAGAACACGATGTCCTTCTCAACAACCATATCGTTAGCCATAGCATCGAACTTGCGAACGGAATGTTCTGATGCGTCTGAGCCTAATCCTGCGAAAATTTCTTCGCACATACGTGCGATTCTGTCTGGGGTATCGATAAGCCCCTCGCGATTAACGTCTTCACCGATTCCTTCCAGAATCAGTTTAACCCCTTCTTTGATCTTATTAGAATCCATTTATTTCTCCTTAAAAAAATCCCGCTCATGCGGGAGAAATAGTTAGATCCCCTTACAAGCGAGATGTTTTTATCATCTATATTTGCAACGGGTGCGAGTCATACACCGCAAACTCGCTCCTGCTAAATTGCCGGCCGAGTTATTCGTTCCCGTGACAACTCCCCATCCACGAGACACTAAACGCGTACAACCCTATTTTGCATATCTATATGTAAGAAAAGTATATCACCGAACACCACATATTTAAAGGTTCAGCATGAAATCTTCTCCAAAAAGTTTCACGACTCTTCTCCTTAGCGGAGCGTACTTATCGCTTACCAGCATCGGGTCTTCTCTGACTATGTCAGCGGCCGATGCCTTAGCGTGATCAAGGACCTTAATGTGACGCGCCAGGTCTGCAATATTAAGATCTGGCAAACCGTGCTGGCGAGTACCGAATATCTCACCAGGACCGCGCAGTTTCAGGTCTTCTTCAGCGATAAAGAAGCCGTCAGTTGACTGCTCCATAATCTCGCCGCGCCTTCTGGCAACTTCTCCATTACCGCCCATAATCAGACGACAATAAGACTGGCGAGTTCCACGGCCAACACGGCCGCGAAGCTGGTGAAGCTGAGCAAGTCCGAAACGCTCAGCGTTCTCAATAACCATAACTGTAGCATTCGGAACGTTGATGCCAACTTCGATAACTACGGTAGCTACCAGGATGTCGATTTCCCCTTTGGCGAAACGCTCCATAATGGCATCCTTCTCTTTTTGTTTCATAGCGCCATGAAGCAGAGCCACGTTATATGTTGGGAAGCGTTCGAAAAGCTCCTCGGCCACCTCTTCAGCTGAGCGGGCCTCGATAGCCTCTGACTCCTCAATGAGAGGTGTTACCACGTATGCCTGACCGCCTTCCCTTAGCTGATCTTCAACGAAATCATAGACTGCGAAACGCTCCTTCTCCTGAACACACTTGGTGTCGATCTTCTGTCTGCCAGGTGGCAGCTCATCGATAATTGAAACGTCCAGATCGCCGTAAAGAACAACCGCAAGGGTTCTCGGAATCGGCGTTGCTGTCATAACCAGGACATTAGGGTTATCCCCTTTATCCTTAAGCAAAATTCTCTGCCCCACGCCAAATCGATGCTGCTCGTCGGTAATAACAAGACCCAGCTTATTAAACTCAACGTCAGGCTGAATGAGTGCGTGAGTACCTACGAGAATCTGGATTTCTCCTGATTTAAGGGCCGCCAGAGTTTCTCTTCTAGCTGGCGCTCCCATGGAGCCAGTCAGCAGACCCACGGTGATGCCATGAGGCTCAAAATCAGCCTTCATACCTTCGTAATGCTGCCTTGCAAGGATTTCTGTAGGCGCCATCATAACCGCCTGATATCCGCTTCTAACGGCCTTGTACATGGCGATCTCAGCTACAGCAGTCTTACCCGAACCAACGTCACCCTGAACCAGACGATTCATAACCTTAGTGCTCTCAAGGTCTGCTTCGATTTCTCTGACACAGCGCTCCTGAGCGCCAGTCAGTTTATAGCTGAGCGAGTTAATGTAGTCGCTCACATCGGCGCGGGGATCGAAGGCGATGCCGTGCTCGGAATTTCGCAGATTTTTGCGTACAGCAAAGAGTCCAGTCTGAAGAACCAGAAGTTCATCGTAGATGAAACGGTATCTGGCTTCCTGAAGGGACTTGACGTCTTTGGCAAAATGGATATTCTCAAGGGCATAGTCCATAGGACAAAGTCTATTGGCCCTCAGAATGTCTTCGCTAAGAATGTCTTCTGCCTGGGCGTACGCAGGTTTGATCATCGCTTGGAGCTTGCGGATTTCGTTCTGAGAAATGCCCTTAGTCAGTGGATAAACGGGCACAAGACCTCTGCGTCCGTCATCTTTCTCAAAGGATGGATGAACCATCTGCAGATGGGCGCGGTTTTCGCTAACCTGACCGTAAAAAAGGTATT
>JAGHTQ010000086.1 GCA_018065295.1 Candidatus Colimonas fimequi
GGAATAGCTGCGATCATCTGTCCAGCCTGTACCTGCTGTCCTGCTGTTACGCATGGAGCTGCAGGAGCACCTACGTGCTGTCTCATTGAGATTCTGATTACTTCTGGATTGAATTCGATGTCAGTCATTGGTGCTGGCTGATCGAATGGTGTAAGTCCGATTCTAGCAATCAGTCTCTTGCTTGGAACGAGTCTGTATTCTCTCATCTTGCGAGCTTCAAATTCGTCCTTAGTTCTTTCGTACTTAATACCTGCGTCCATAAGCATTCCCTTAATAGCCAGGTTTGCCATCTTAGGATGCAGACCCACTGGGCATGCGAACAGTTCGCACATATTACACTGACAGCAAAGTGATGCCATCTTTACGCTCTCCAGGTCGTTGATTCCATAAAGCATTGCTCTCATTGACTTATGAGGCTCGATGCCATGTCCAAGAAGGAATCTTGGGCACATGTCAGTACACATTCTGCACTGTTCGCATGTTGCTTTGTTAACTCTTCTAGCCTGGTCTGGCGTAATTGATTTTCTCTTAATGATTGCCTGGTCCTTCTTGAAGATCAGGAAACCCTTATCCTTCTTAGTAACGAATCCGTTGATATCTGCAAGGATAGGTCCCATCATAGGGCCGCCTCCAATTACTGCGTAATCTGAGAAATCTTCGATTCCGCTCAGCTTCAGAACGTCGATTACAGGTGTACCAACAGGAACCTTAACTGTTACTCTGTTAGGAACATCACCAGCAACAGTGATGAACTTTTCTGTAACAGGCTTGCCCTGTGATGCATTGTAAACGTTAAGAGCAGTTTCTGAGTTCATAACAACGCATCCTACCATGATAGGAATACCTGCTTCTGGAACTACTCTTCCTGTCAGCTGATAAACGAGAACCTGTTCGTCACCTGCTGGATATACATCAGGAAGGATGCCAACTTCTACGAAGTCGCCAAATCCTAATGCGTTAATTCTTTCGTTAAGAATGTCAATAACCTCATGGTGCTTGTACTTAATACCGATTATTGCCTTCTTAGCGCCAACCTGTCTGCCAGCCATCTCAAAGCCCTTGATGATTTCATCAGGGTAGATAGCCATCAGCTGCTGGTCTACTCTAAGCAGAGGTTCGCACTCTGCTCCGTTCATGAGTATATATTCTGCCTGTGATGTGAGTTTAGCATGGGTTGGGAATCCTGCTCCACCCGCACCAATGATTCCGGCATTTTTAATCTGGTCAATAAGACTCATTTACCTCACACCTCACTATTCAAAATCGCAATCTTCGTCGATAATACCAACTACAACTGCGTCTACTGGCATGTCATCGTTACCAAGCATTCTTCTTGCTGAGGATCCAGTTGTAACTACAACTCTGTCACCAATACCAGCACTGATAATGTCTACAACGATGATCTTCTTACCTGTGTCTGTTCCGCCGCCGATAATCTCAGCCTGCATGAGCTTATAACCATTAAGAAGGTCAGCCTTTCTTGTAGCCCAGATGTGGCCTGTCAGTTTAGCTGTAATCATAAGTATCTACTTCCTCCTTCAATTTCCTGCTTAATCTGAACCAGTGCATCTTCTACTGCTGCTGTATCTCCGAATATTGCCAGAAGAATCATGTTCTGCGGGCAAGATCCCTTGATATCTTCAACAGTAACACCAACGGCCTTCTCTGCAATATCTGCAGCAACAACCATCTCAATCATTCTACCCTGCACCAGGCCAACAGCCTCGCATACAGGTGGAACCTGATCTTTTAATGATCCTTTTCTTCTCATCAGGATATCTAATGTACCCCTTGAAGGATTCTTGATGATTCTAATATCCATTAGTGCCTCCGTTCTACAGCTCATCTTCATGCTTGCATCCCATGGCAATGCCAAGTGGAGTTACAAACATTGGATTAGCTGGTTTACGTGTTTTAACACCAGTTCTCTTTTCGATAACATCCTCAATACCTGTGAAGCAACATGTTCCGCCAACAAGTGCAAGTTCATCAACCTTAAAATCAGCAATGTGAGTTGAAATAATTGATGATACCTTGTCGATTACTGGCTTAAGAACTGGAGCAAGTTCCCTGTGATTCTTCGGATCTCTCTTGTAGAGTTCCGCTTCCTCGAAGGACATTCTGTATGCTCCTGAAATTACCAGTGAGAAATGTGTACCGCCTGTTGGTTCATCTGCGATATATACTACTTCTCCATCCTGAAGGATTGAGATACCAGTAGTACCACCACCGATGTCAACTACAGCACCATTTGTCATCTGAAGGACATTGTTAGCTGCGTTAGCTTCGTCCAGCATTGCAGTACATTCGAATCCAGCACCCTGGATAACGTTCTTAACTGCACCGCCGTCAAGTCCATCAGTTCCTGGCGGAATAGCACCGGCTGCATAGATGAGTACATCATCGTCGATGCCAAGTTGTTCTTCAATCTGCTGCTTTAATTCTCTTACGATTTGAACGGCACCTATATAATCTACTACCATTCCATCGCGAACTACGTCTGCATATCTATATGCACCTGCAACAGGTCGTTTATTTTCGTCCAAAACAGCTACTACTACGCAAGCTGTTCCAAGATCGACTCCTACATAATATTTAGAAGTTTTGCTTCTGATGGGATTCTCTATCACCGCTTCGAAATCTGCCACCATCTGGTCACAGAAATCGTACTTTAAGCCGGTCTCTGACATTCGCTACCTCCCATCGCTGCACAAATCATCTGTGCAAGAGTATTCATAATCTGGTTCAGCTTAGCAGATAACTGCTGCTGCAGATTAGCGTCGCCAATAAGGTCTTCCGCTTCTACATCAAATACTTCGATCTCACTTCTTAACTTAGTGAGAAGAAGCATCTGCTTGCCCTTAGGCATCTGCATGTGGAATTCTGTAATTGCAAAGCAGCATCCCAGATTACATGAGAAGTTTTCTCCTGTAATACCAGTACATGCATTGCATACCAGATCTGGCACGTTGCATGTTCCTTCAGCAACTTCGCTCAGCTGAGCAAACTGTCTATATAAGCCAGTCAGCTGCTGTGACGCACATACGTCCATGTCCAGCATTTCCTTAGCAGTAAGAAGGAAGTCAGCCTTAAGTAAGTCGAACTTAGCTAAGAACATTCTCTTCTTCTTATCGCCTAATGGCTTGGCTGGTGAAGCCTTAGCTTCTTTAGCACTTCCAAAATTTGCTGTTCCAATATCAGCGTACGGATCGTTTCTATCATAAAGATCTACGCCTCTGTCCAGCAGAAATTGTCTAGCACCGGGAGTCAGTCTTTCTCCCTCCTGCAAATCGTAGTCCGTAAAGGGCTGAACTTTATATAAGTCCCTTAAATCTGTTTCAGTTATGAACTTCATCTAAGCCCTTTCCTTTCTTTATTTCCAGTATGTGTTTTTCTAGTTCATCAAGGCCTTTACCCTCTGTCACTGATAAATCTATGAACGGCGGCTCACACCCGATATTCTCAAGCTGCTTGATGCAGGTTTCCCTGTTTTCTGGCTTAAGATCGCACTTGCTGATGACACCGATAACCGGGCATCTGAAGTTTCTTGCGAACCCATGTGAATATACTTCGGTAGTTCTTGACTGATCTACCATGAGCACTATGCAAAGTGCGTCCTGCGCAAGTGCAATTATGTGCTTATACATCCACGCGTTCTCGATGTATGCGCTAGGCACATCGATTGTTGTATCAGTATAGATTGTGTCCTGGGTCTTTCTGAGAGGACCCTCATAGCCGTTGATGTAGTTGACCAAGGTTGTTTTGCCACAGTTTCTTGGTCCAATCACCATAATTCGCTTTTTTCTCATAATTATGTTCTTGTAACTGGAACAACGCTAAAGTCCAGTAAGTTGCAAAGTGTTTCAGTTACAGCTGCAAGTGCTGTCTCTACACTCTGAACATCTCCGGAGATTACTACTGATCCTGTGAAACGATCAAGAAATCCGATTTCAACATTAGCAGTCTTAGTAGCGATGTCCGCTGCAATGATTGCAGCTTCATATGGTGAAATTGTAAGTATTCCGATGGCACCCTTATCGTCGATGCCCAGGCGTTCATATATATCATATGTAGGTGACGCAATGCAGTGTGCAATGGTGACCTGTTTGCCCGGTACCGATTCTTCGATAACTCGGTCAACGGTTTTGTTTTCCATAAATCCCATAAGTTACTTCCTCGTTCTTAGGCTGCTAGTGCCTAATAATAGTTACTGGGAAATCGTATTCCTTAATCCAACCTTCAATACGGTCGAGATCTTCTTCGCTAAGACTTGGGTCTCCTTCGATAGGATATTCCATGCCAAGCTGTGTGTATTTGTTAACGCCCAGCTTGTGGTAAGGGAGAAGATCGATGCCTTTAAAGTTCTTAAATGCTCTAAATGGCTTAAGGAATTCAATAACTCCTTTGATTTCTGCTTCACTGTCGTTTATCCCCTTGAGCATTGGCATTCTAACCTTAACATTCTGTCTCTTCATAATGAGCTCTTCCAGGTTCTCCAGAATGATTTCATTACGAACGCCAGTAAGTTCGAAGTGTCTGTCAGGATCGATGTGCTTAAGGTCAAACAGGAATGTGTCTACATATTCTGCAAACTTTAACATTGTTTCTGTCTTCGCATAACCACATGTTTCGATTGCTGTGTTAATGCCTTCGTTCTTGCATGCCTGAAGTAAGCTGATAGCTGCTTCTGGCTGAGCAGTAACTTCGCCGCCTCCAAGAGTAACGCCGCCGCCAGACTGTTCGTAGAACGCTCTGTCTGATTCAACATACTCGAGAAGCTGTGAAATAGGAACCTGCTCCCCTGCAATCTTGAGCGCATCATTTAGACAAGCTTCAACACACTTACCGCAAGCGATACAGTCGATGCTATGGTCTACTATGTGCTCTCCGCTGGAAGATAAACCGTGTATATTCTGTGGACAGACTGGAACGCAAGCACCGCAGTTAACACATGATGTTGGCTTAAGCATGATCTGATACTTCTTAAGAAGTCCTTCTGGGTTTGAGCACCACTTACAGCGGAGCGGGCAACCTTTGAAGAAAATCAGTGTTCTTACTCCGGGACCATCATACATGTTGTATTTCTGCTTATTGAATATGAATGCTTTTCTTTCTAATACATTCTTTTCTGCCATTAATTCAGTCTCCCGTCTTGAGTTTAAACTCTAATTGATTGAATACGTTCTAATTAGAAGCTATGCAGCATTGTTCTGCTGATGATTTCGTTCTGAACGTCTTCGCACAGTTCTGTGAAGAATGCACTGTATCCAGCTACTCTTACAACCAGGTCCTTATACTGTTCAGGATGCTTCTGAGCGTCGATAAGAGTGTTGTTGTCGATGTAGTTGAACTGCATTTCGCCGTTGCCGAATGCACATGCTGTTCTTAACAGAGTGATGATACCGTTTTCACCTTCTGGAGTGTCAAGGAGACCAGCCATGAGCTTGAAGTTATGTACCATACCAATGTTCATGTTGTCGTTTGACAGCTTAGCTACTGACTTGATGATAGCTGTTGGGCCGTTCTTGTCAGCACCCTGTGTAGGTGAAATACCATCTGATAATGGTGACCATGCGGCTCTACCATCTGCTGATGCTCCCAGCAGCTGACCGAATGGTGTGTTGTTTGAAATGGACAGAGTACCGTGTGAAAGAGTTGAGTACAGAGTCTTGTACTTACGGTGTTCCATTTCTGTGAAGTTGATCAGGTCAGCACCGATGTAGTCAACGTAGTCGTCGTCATTACCATACTTAGGTGCGTTCAGACAATCCTGTCTTACCTGTTCGTAACCAACGAATTCAGCCTTCAGAGCTTCGTTCAGCTGAGTCATTGTGTACTTCTTGTCATCAAATACCAGCTTCTTGATAGCTGCCATTGAATCCATGTATGTAGCCAGACCTGACCATACAACGCCAGGACCGAAGTTGTACATAGCACCACCTGAAGTTACGTCCTTACCAGATTCCATGCAGCCTTCAAACATCAGTGACATGAGTGGCTTAGGAACGATTTCTCTGTGTACTCTCTGTGAAATTACAGTAGCAACTGAAGTCCACTTAGTAACGTACTTGATCATTTCCTTAACTGCTGCGTCGAATTCTTCGTAAGTCTTGTACTGTTCAATGTCGCCATAGTCAGGAGCAACCTGCTGTCCGTACCAGAGTGGAACACCGTGGTTCAGAACCAGTTCGATACAGATTGGCCACTGAGTGTAAGCTGTTGAAGTCCACTGATAAAGTCTGCCAGCCTTCTGAGGTTCTACACAACCCATCAGGCAGTAGTCTCTAGCGTCTTCAATTGATACGCCCTTAGCGAGCATCATCTTGATGTGTGTATCGTCGAAGTGGCATGCTGGGAATCCCATACCTGCTCTTACAACGTCTACGATCTTCTTCATGTACTTCTGTGGTGACTTCTGGTTGATTCTGCAAGCCAGTGATGGCTGGTAGATCTTAGTGTGTCTTACAGCGTCCATGAGGAGGTAAGTCAGTTCGTTTGTAGCATCTCTACCATCTCTTGTCAGACCACCAACGCACATGTTAACGAATGGCTGGTAACCTGCGAAGAACTGTGATGCGCCCTGTGATGTGAGCCACATCATTTCTGACATCTTAACGAGCATGCATGAAGCCAGTTCGAATGCTTCGAAGTTTGTCATTCTGCCTGACTTAATGTCGTTGATGTAGAATGGGTACATGTACTGGTCAACTCTACCGATTGACATACCTGTCTGGTTTTCTTCTACTGGAAGCAGTGATTCTACAGTGAATACTGACTGAATTGCTTCGTAGAATGTCTCTGGCTTGTTAGCAGGAACCTTAGCGTTAACTTCTGAAATCTTCTGAAGTTCTGCCTTTCTCTTAGGGTCTGTGCATGATGCAGCCAGCTGTGCAGCGTATTCTGACATTCTTCTAGCGTAAGTCATAACGCCTTCAGTTGTTTCGATTGCTGCCTTATAGAAATAGATCTTGTCCAGATCTTCTGGGTTTTCGTAATCCAGTTCAGCCAGATGAGCGATTGCTTCATTCTGGATGTCCTTCATACCCTTCTTCATAAGAATTACGTCATAACCTGGGTTTGAGTCTCCACCACCGTTTTCTGCGTGGTATGAGCAGTCTGTTACGTATGATTCCTGAGTAAGAGGCCAGATACCAGCTTCCTTGTACTGTTCATAGCACAGTTCGCTTACTGACTTACCTCTCCAGAATGGGATCAGTTCTTCCAGAACGTACTTCTTATCTTCTTCTGAAATATAGAATGGGTCCTGAGCTCTTGTTCCGATTGTGTCGATTTCTTCTTCTAACCAGTACCAGCAGATGTCAGGTGAGAATGCGCCAGTTCTTGGTGATCCGTTTGGTGCGCCAACGATAAGTTCGTCGTCCTGGATTACCAGTGGTGCAGTTTCACAAGCTCTTCTGAAGCACTTAGCTCTAAGAAGGATCTTAGGGAGACCAGGGTTTTCCTTTGTTACTTCTGTGAATGCTCTAGCTCTATGAGTTGAGATTGATGGAACCTGCTTAAGGAAGTTTGCCTTAATGTTAGCGATTCTCTGAGTTGGGCCCTTAGGTACGCCATCTTCGTCAACTTCTGTAGTAGGAGCTGCTGTTGATGAGTAGTAGATGTGGCCGCCAGCACATGTTGAACCAGCTGCTGGTGCAGGCTGTACAGGTACTGTTGCGATATCGCTTGATACAGCTTCAAACATCTTCATCAGATTAGCCTTCTCGGCTTCTGTCATATTCTGAGTAGCTGCAGCAATCTGTTCTGAAAATTCGCGAATATCCAAATCGATTACCTTCTTTCTCTATTTAATAGAAATAACTTACTTATTAATGTTTGCCAGTGCCGCTTCAAGCAGCTTCTGCAGTGTCTGCAGGCTGTTAATGTCGAGGTCACTAAGCGTGTTGCTCTTGTTTACCGAATCTGCCGGTGTTCCTAATCCCAGCTGCTCAATTCTTCTAACGCCATATCCAACCTTCCTTATATAAGTAAGATTCTTAGGAGATACGTTATCTGAAGTGATACCCTGTCCAGCTGAACCGCTGCCCAGAGTCATTGCAGGGAAAAGGTTTGTTGTAGCACCCATGCTGCCAAATACAGCTGGAGTGTTAACAAGCATTCTTCCGACCGGCTTCTTAATGGCGAACTGCTCGATTACTTCAGGATCATTACTGTGGATAACTAATGTATGTCCCTGTCTCTCAGTTAAGAGAAGTTCGATACACTTCTCGCAAGCGTTCATCCAGTCATCTTCGATGTAGTATGCCAGAACTGGGAGCAGCTTACCCTTAGAATAAGGATTGTTCATTGCTACCCATCTCTGTTCAGCTATAAGAAGCTTAACATCATCAGGTGCTGGAATCTCAGCCCACTTAGCCAGATCCTTAGCACACTTACCTGATAATTCAGGGTTAAGTGTTCCGTCCTTGAAGTAAAACAGCTTACCAAGCCTTGCAGCTTCGTCTTCTGTCATGAAATATGCCCCGTTCTTCTTAAACGCTTCTCTTACCTGTGGCTCAACAGCGCTATCAACAACGACTGCCTGTTCAGCAGCTGATGCTACGCCATTGTCAAAGGTCTTACTAGCGATAATGTCGAGTACTGCCTGATTGATGTTAGCAGTTCTCTCAATGAATGCAGGGCCATTTCCTGCGCCGCCATAAATTACCGGCTTTCCTGACTGATATGCGTAGTCCAGCATATCCGGTACACCAGTATTCATAATCAGAGCGGTTGATTTATGATTCATAAGCTCAATGGTACCGGACTTAGTAACTGTCTGCAGGTATGAGATAGCTCCTTCTGGGAGTCCATAGCCCTCAGCAGCCTGAATCATAATGTCCAGAACCTTAGCAATTGTTTGAACAGCTCTAGGATGTGGTGAGAAGATTATTGCATTGCCTGACTTAATAGCAATGAGTGTGTTGTAGATTGTTGTTGATACAGGACTTGTCGCTGGGCAAAGGCTTACTAAAACACCCATTGGCACGCCAATATCCATAATCTGCTTCTCATCGTCTTTATCAACGATGCCTACGCACTTCATTCCTCTTAAATGTGCTGGCAGGTATTCACAAGCAAATCTGTTCTTGATGTACTTGTCTTCCCATTTGCCGTAATCTGTCTCGTTTGCTGACATTTTAGCCAGCTCCTTAGCATGCTTAGAAACCTCTTCAGCAATTCGTTCAACTATTACATCCAGCTTATCCTGAGTGAATGTTGCCATAGTCTGCTGTGCTTCATAAGCATTCTCTGCTAAAATTCGAGCTTCCTGGATAGAGAGCAAATCATTGTCTATAATGTTTAAGTTCATTTGCAACTCTCCGTTTCTTAGTTACATATATACTGAATTATTCTTCAGTGTATGGGAGCAGATCTTCCAGAGTGTAGATCTTAGTGATCTTCTGCAGATCTTCGTGTGGTCTTGCGATTACACATGAGCTGTAAGGACCAGTTCCGTTCATGTCTGTTACAGCCTTAACGCCTGCTGCTACTGCAGTCTTGCATGCGCCAACGTCACCTTCAACCAGTGCTGAAATGTAACCTGATGCAGTGTTTTCGAATCCTACTAATTCTACGTCTGCAGCCTTGCACATAGCATCGGCAGCTTCGATGCAGAATACGATTCCGAAGGTTTCAACTAAACCTAAAGCCTGTGGTCTTGCCATGATGAATCCTCCTTTTCTTACATTTCGTCGATATCATAGATTGATACGATATCGCCAATTGGTCTAATAGGTCTTGGAATTACTCTTGTTGCTGTAAGAGTTCCGATCTTCTCAGCTGCCTCTGCGCCAGCCTTGATTGATGACTTAACTGCTGCTACGTCACCCTTGATGAAGATAGTAACGAGAGTTGAACCAACGTTTTCATAACCGATCAGTTCTACGTCTGCAGCCTTGAGCATCTTGTCGCAAGCATCCAGTGCAGGAACCATACCGATAGTTTCCAGCATGCCGAGTGCTTCTTCTGCATAATATCTCATGCTAATTTCTCCTTTCAATTACTTGAAATAAATAATTAATCACCGGAGCCGGAGATGACTCCGGTGAATTCTTAACAAATCTTGTCAGTACTAATTACAAATTAGTCAGCGATGTAGCTGTTGATTACGTCTGCTTCTTCCTGAGTGCAAGCATAGAAGATAACCAGGTTACCAGCCTCATCCAGTTCGTATCTAGCTTCGTGAATAATGCCGTTTGAGCAAGCTGTCATAAGAGCTTCGTCAAAAGCCTTATCCTTGAATGCCTTGTAGCCACCGTATACGTCCTTAAGTTCTGCCTGAACGTCAGCTCTGCAAGCTTCTCTACCAACATTGTTAGCAAATGACTTTAACAGTGCGAAGAATAATGGTTTCATAATTTATATTCCTCCTTTTCTTATGCGTCAGCTCTTGTAGCCTTATCCTGAGCAATAGCGAGAGTCATGATACCTACTACCATTAAGACTGCGCCAATCCAACCAGGAGCAGCCAGCATATAGCC
>JAGHTQ010000231.1 GCA_018065295.1 Candidatus Colimonas fimequi
GCAACCCTCAGTGTTGAGAAGAAGTGGCTGAAGAAGATTGGCGAAGCAGCTAATGATGTAGGCCGCAAGGGTGCTGTTAAGTATACGATTACTCTTCAGGAGAATCTCGTTGTCAATGGTGATTACACACTGTCAGATACACTTGGCGCAGGTGCTGAGTATTATGACCCTAATATGACAAATAAGAGAAGTGTAACTATTACTCGCAGCGGAGATAATAATTTCAAGGTTATCGTCCCATTAAGAAGTGGCGAACCTACAATTAATGCTGATGGTTCCAAGACTTATACTAATACTGTAACAAGCGGTGACAGTACGTTTACATTAAAGCTTACAGAAGATAAGCCAGATGGAACATCAAGTTTCGAATTAAACGTTCCTCAGAATGACGGTAAAACATATACAGTAACATATTACGCAGCACCAACAGGCAATATTGCAATTGGAGATATTGGAAATGGTGCTGGTTATGGACCAGGTGGCCCAACAACTCCACATTATGTTTATATTGAAACAGAAGTAAGCGATAGCGTATTCATTGAGAAGACAAACACAGGCTTAGACGAAGGTACAAGCACACTCTCATGGAAGACAACTATCACTCACGATGTTAAGGCTGATACAACTTTAACTGATACAATTAACAACAGCCATAATGGCAAATCTGAGTTCACAGACGATCAGATTAACGGCGTAGTTGTGAAGCAGGGTAATACAGTCTTCAAGAAGGACGATGATTACACAGTCACTAAGAATAGTGAGACAAGCTTCACTGTTACTTTCAAGAAGACAATCAAGGCATCTGATAGCAACCCTATTACAGTTGAGTGCGAATCAGTTGCTAAGGATCTTGACAAGGTAAATGAAGGCGATAGCCGTAAGTTTGCTAATGACGCGAAACTGGTATATGACCAGCTGGAAGCTACTGATGGTGCGGAGAAGACATATACTAAGCGTACTCACTTAAGCAAGGAAGCTGGCGATGTTTCAATTGAAGACGGCAAGGCATACATGACTTGGTACGTTAAAGTAAACCAGGAAAACGATATGCAGGGCGATGCAATTGTTACAGACGTACTTACTGCAGATCAGAAGTTCGTAAGCGCTGAGAAGGATAACAGCAGATCAGGCGCTAATGCTAAGGACACAACTATCAGCGCATCAAGCAAGGTAAACGCTGACGGTCGTGATGAAGTAACAATCGATATTAAGGGTCTGAACAATGAAGACAATTCTATGTTAGTAATTGCTCTGAAGACTCAGGTTGTTGACCCTAAGAAGCTTGCCAAGACAGGTACTGTTAAGTTAGAAAATGATGCCGATGTTAAATGGGACGGAGGCAACGCTTCAGCTCATGCGGAGAAGGAAGTAACAAACAGAGTTATTGATAAGACATCAAGCTACAGCTCTTCAACAGCTCCATTTATCGAATACAGTGTTGTACTTAACGAAAACGCACTGGATCTGAACCCAGGTGGCGATACTATCACTGTAGTTGATGAATTCGACCCACGTCTTGATTTCAAGCGTGCTACATTCAAGCTGACTAAGGCTGATGGCACAGAAATCAGCCCAGAAGATTATAATCTGGCAGTTGATAAGGCAAACAGCCAGTTCCAGTTTGTAATTCCTGATGGTCAGAAGATCAATGTAGAATACAAGTGTGTTCCATCAGGTAACTTGGGTCAGACATATAGTCCTAAGGCATTCAACAAGATGTCATTCTTCGGAATCGACGAAAGTAAGATTAATCAGGAAACAGACATTACAATTACTGAAGGCGGCGGTGACATTTCACTGGTTAAGAGCTTCAGCATCTATAAGTACACAGAAAAGGGTAACAGACTCCCAGGTGCTAAGTTCGAACTGGCATCAGTAACTGTTGATGGAGATGGAAATCTCAAGTTCACAACAGAAGAGACAAAGGCTACAGAAGACAACGGTGTAGCTAAGTTCTACGGTAAGGGCGGTAAGAATAAGGGCCTGGAAGAAAATCAGGTTTATGCATACAGAGAAATCGAAGCTCCAGCAGGATACTTCATTACTCCAGAAAATGCAGAATACAAGTTCTTCGCATTTAACTCAAAGGCTCTGACTGATGAGTTCAAGGCAGCATTTGCTAAGGAATACCCAGAAGTAGATGTAACAAAGGCTGTTCGTATTAACAACTCTTCATCATATACAACAGATGTAGAGAACACTAAGGGTAAGATTACTGTTGAGAAGGCATTCTCTAATGCACCAGCTCCAGACGGTACTTACTACTTCGGTCTGTTCAACACTGCAACAGAAACTAAGGCAACAAAAGTTGGCAACATAGTATTCCACGATGGTAAGGCAATGAACACACTCGTATTTGACGAGTTAGAGTTCGGAGTTAATGGCGCAGCAAGAACATACTACGTATACGAATGTGATGCTAATGGTGGCAAGTTAACACCAGACGCACAGGGTAGAATCACTATTAACGGAAACAAGTTCGAAGTTTCAGGTGATGGCGTAGTTGTTGTTGAAGGTACAGAAGAAGGTTACGCTAACACAATTACAATTACTAACGCAGCAGAAGTTAGCTGTCCAATCGACGGTACTAAGGCTCTGACTGGTAAGGACCTTGAGAAGGACAAGTTCAGATTCGCATTATTAGGCGTTGAAGGAACAGATACTGAAGGCGTTAACGTAGAAACAACAAACACAGCTGATGGTAAGATTTCATTCGGTGAATTCACATATACTAAGGCTGGCGAATATAAGTACACAGTTCACGAAGTTAAGGGTAACGACGATACAATTACTTATGATGAAACTCTGTACAATGTGACAGTTACTGTTGCAATTAACAAGGGTAAGATGACAGCAACTCCTTCATACAAGAAGGTTGTTGATGGCGTAGAAACAGATGCAGACGCAATTGCATTTGTAAATGAATATAACCCTAAGAGCACTACATGGACACCAGAGGCAACAAAGACCCTCACAGGTGCAGACTTAGAGAAGGCACAGTTCACATTCGAACTTAAGGGTAAGGAAGGAACAAACACTGCTGACGTAGACGTTACAGCACAGAACGCTGCAGATGGATCAGTAACATTCGAAGCTCTTAAGTACGACAAGGTTGGCACATATGCATACACAATCACAGAAACAGCTAAGAACGGTGATTATGTATACGACACTAAGACATATGACGTTATCGTAACTGTAGTTGACAACAATGGTCAGCTGAAGGCATCAGCAGAATATCAGCTTGCTGGTACTAAGGTAAACGGTGCGGCATTCACAAACAAGGTTAAGCCAACTGAATACGTATTCGAAGCAGAGAAGATC
>JAGHTQ010000219.1 GCA_018065295.1 Candidatus Colimonas fimequi
TATACCATTACCACCATAACTGATTAATGGCAGGTTGATACCTTTTGGTGGCATTGATGATGTTAGTACCGCAAGGTTTAAGAGCACCTGGATGCCTTCCATGAGCACAACACCTGATGCCAGAAGCAGACCAAACTGGTCTCTAGCATTTAGAGCGATGTGAACGCCTCTCCAAATAAATGCCGCATACACCAGCATGAGAATCATGATTCCAACGAAACCAAGCTCTTCACCGATGATTGCAAGGATGAAGTCGTTCTGTGGTTCTGGCAGATATAAGCTCTTCTGAACGCTCTTGCCAAGGCCAACGCCAAATAGTCCGCCTGAGCCAATGCCCAGAAGTGACTGAACTACCTGATAACCGTCGCCTAGAGGATCTGCGAACGGATCCTGAAAACTAGCGAATCTATCGTACCAGTAAGTTCCTCTCAGCACTGTGTTGAGAGAGAATACGAAAGCAACGATAGCGCCTACGGCGAGCATGATATATCTTTTCTGAAGGCCAGCAACAATCATGATGCATCCTACGATACCTACAACAGTGATCGCTGTTGACATGTTAGGCTGCTTTATTATGAGCACTCCGTATATACCGCCCAGAGCAACTACCGGAATAACGCCATATAGAAGACTTCTGATTCTGTTAGGTTTCTCGCTGAGATACCAGGCAGTGAACATAATCGCGCAAAGCTTAGCGATTTCACCAGGCATCACAGTAACAGGTCCAACCTTCAGCCATCTTGTGGCATTGTTGATACTGTGACCCATCGGTGTGAACAGAAGACACAGGAGAACGAGTCCCAGAATTGCTGCCCACGGTGCAACCTTTCGCCAGAATCTATAGTCCACCATCGCACCCACGAAGAAGAACAGTGATCCGCCACAAACCCAGATGATCTGACGAACCAGGAAGTGGTATGGTGTGTAGTTCCTACTGATTGAGTCGTAGTAACTTGAGCTGAATACCATGATTACACCGAATACAACCAGGATTAGAGTGATTATCATAAGCGGGAAGTCACCAGCGCCAAGTCTTGATTTCTTGTTGAGAGTGACCTGTCTCTTTGATTCAGTTGTAGTTTGAGTTTCCTGAGTGTGTTCCACGAGTATTACCTTTCAAGTTTCTTAGCACATTCTTTGAAGTGTCTACCTCTTACTTCGAAGTTAGGATACATGCCCCATGATGCACATGCTGGTGAAAGCAGTACAACATCGCCAGGCTGCGCCAGTTCAAATGACTTATTAACGCATTCTTCCATATCTTCGCACATGTGAATGTTAGTAAATCCAGCAGCCTCTGCAGTAGCCTTGATCTTAGGTGCAGTAACGCCAAGAAGAACCAGTTCCTTAACTCTTCCTTCGAATGCTGCTACGAATTCTTCGTATGTTGAACCCTTGTCGTAGCCGCCAGCGATGAGGATGATGTTCTCCTTCATTGCTTCGATTGCCTTGATAGCTGCGTCAGGGTTAGTTCCCTTAGAGTCGTTAACGAATCTAACGCCGTCAACTGTATTGCAAAGTTCGATTCTGTGCTCTACTCCGCCGAAATCCTTAAGAACGCGAGTGATTACTTCTGGGTCTACGCCGCCAAAGTATGCGATAGCAGCTGCTGCCAGAGCGTTCTCCAGGTTATGGCTGCCAGGAATCTTAAGTTCATCAACTCCGCAGAACTCTACGATTTCGCCTGCTTCGTTTCTGATAACGATCTTCTCATCCTTAACGAATGCACCGAAGTCCAGAGCTTCGATTCTGCTGAATGGAACGATCTTAGCCTTAGCTGTTTCGCCAAGTGCGAAGCATACCTTATCGTCGTAGTTAAGAACTACGTACTGATCTTCAGTCTGGTTCATGAAGATGTTTGCCTTAGCTGCACCGTATCCAGCCATGTCACCGTGTCTATTCAGGTGGTCTGGAGTCAGGTTAAGAATTGCAGATACTTCAGGTCTGAATTCCTTAACTGTTTCCAGCTGGAAGCTACTGCACTCTGTAACCAGAACGCTGTCATCGTCCGCTTCCATTGCCTTAGTGATTACTGCAACGCCGATGTTACCTACAACATATGAACTTCTAACTGCAGCATCGTATATTTCACCTACAAGTGATGTAGTTGTTGTCTTACCATTAGTTCCTGTGATAGCGATGTACTTGCCCTTGCCAAGTCTATATGCCATCTCAAGTTCGCCAGTGATTTCTGCTCCAGCATTAGCAGCTTCCTGAATGAAATCAAGAGCTGGTGGAACGCCAGGGCTTAATACCAGCATGTCAAACTGAGTCATGTCCTCTGGTGTCTTACCAAGATACATGTCAATTTCGTTAGATTTCAAAAACGACAAAAGCTGAGGATCCATATTCTCCTCAGTTTTGCTATCCTGAACGGCAACGCGTGAGCCAACCTTAACAAGTGCTTCGGCTGCTGCGATACCTGATTTTCCCATGCCTACTACAAGAACTTTCTTATCATTCATTTCTGTGCACATGATATCTCTCTCCAGTCTTATCTTAAATCATTACAAAGCCAATAATGCAGCAGAGTAATGTGAATAACCAAAATGATACTACTACCTGTACTTCGCTATAGCCACACTTCTCGAAGTGGTGGTGAATTGGAGCCATCTTGAAGATTCTCTT
>JAGHTQ010000198.1 GCA_018065295.1 Candidatus Colimonas fimequi
GGTATATTAAATAAAAAAGTGAGGTAAATATAATGAAGAAGTCAAAGTTAACAATTGCACTGTATGTTGTTGCAGCAATCATGGGACTCCTGTTCCTGTACCTGTTTGTTTCAAGCTATGCTTACATTAGATCATATGCGATCTCATATGGCATGACTGTTGGTGATATGGGCTTCGAAGCTATTCAGTACATTATCAGCAATTCAGTTGCATACTTAGTATATGGCGTTGGTCTCTTCGCATTAGCACAGATCTGGGAAGCAGTTCGTTGCAAGACTTGCGTAGCTGCTGAAGCGCCAGCTGAAGCTCCTGCCGCAGCAGTAGAAGAAACTGAAGAAGCAGACGACACAATCGAAGCACTGGTTGCTGAAGAAGCAGCAGCTGAAGCTGAAGGTTGGTCAATGGATAAGGTTCCAGAACTTTATACAAGCAAGCTTTTCATGTAGGTACATGTAGATAGTAGATAACCAATAACTTATTACTAGAAAGTGAGATTTAAGATGAGCGAATACAAGAAATTACAAAACGGAAGCGACATCAGGGGCGTTGCAGTTGAGGGCGTTGCTGGTCAGCCAGTCAACCTTACTTCTGTAGAAGCTTCTTATATTGCAATGGGATTCATCGATTGGCTCGTTGGAGGAACATCCAAGGGCACTAGCGACCTGACAGTCGCAATCGGTCGTGACCCAAGAGTATCCGGCCCACTTCTTAGAGATGGTCTTACTGCAGGTTTCGCCAAGTACGGCGTTAATGTTTATGACTGCGGTCTGGCATCAACACCTGCTATGTTTATGTCAACAATTTTCACAGAATCCGAATGCGATGGCGCTATTATGATTACAGCAAGCCATCTGCCATATAACAGAAACGGATTCAAGTTCTTCACAGCTGATGGCGGCCTTAATAAGGACGACATCAAGTACATTCTGGCTAAGGCTCAGGAGTACGCTGATGCTAACGTTTCAGTAGATAGCGAAGGACACAGCGAAGATTTTGACATTATGACACTCTACAGTGCTCACCTTAGACAGCTTATTATCGATGGAACAGGTATCGCAGACGAGCCCCTCAAGGGTATGAAAATCTGCGTTGACGCTGGTAACGGAAGTGGCGGTTTCTATGCGACTGACGTTCTGGCACCTCTGGGTGCAGACGTTAGCACTAGCCAGTTCCTGGAGCCGGACGGCACATTCCCTAACCACGTTCCTAACCCTGAGAACGCTGATGCTATGGCATCAATTTCAAGCAAAGTTATCAATTCCGACGCTGATTTCGGCATCATCTTCGACACAGACGTTGACCGTTCAGCGGCAGTTGACAGCAAGGGCCGCGAAGTTGCAAGAAACGGCATCGTTGCTATGGCAGCTGCTCTTATCGCAGACGAGCACCCAGGTGCAACAGTAGTAACTGACAGTATCACAAGCCGTCAGCTGACTGAATTCCTGGAAGGCAAGCTGGGCCTTAAGCACCTGCGCTATAGAAGAGGATATAAGAATGTAATTAATAAGGCTATGGACCTTTGCGCATCAGGTATCGACAGCCCACTGGCAATCGAGACATCAGGCCATGCAGCGCTCAAGGAGAACTATTTCCTGGACGACGGCGCATACCTGGCAACTAAGATTGTAATCAAGGCTGCTAGACTTGCTATCGAAGGACTGAAGATCGACTCAGTAATCGAAGACCTTCAGGATCCTCTCGAAGAAGTTGAAATCCGTATTCCTATCGCTGCTGAAGACTTCGGTGCATGTGGTGATGCAGTACTCAAGGATCTGAAGGCTGCTGTTGAAGCATCCGAGGAAGTAAGCCTTGAAGAGCCTAACTACGAGGGCGTTAGAATCAACTTCCCAGAAGGCTGGTGCCTGCTGAGAAAGTCACTTCATGACCCTATCATGCCTATGAACATTGCAGCTGACGTAGAAGGCGGATGCAACAAGATTAAGGGATGGATGCAGGATTTCCTGTCAGCATACGAAGGCCTGGATCTGAGCGTATTTTAAATAGAGGTGCTTATGAGTGAACACGTTGTAACATGTGCACGCATGAAAGAACTTGAGCGATTAACTGACGAGCGAGGCCTGTCATACTATCAGATGATGGAGAATGCAGGAACCTGCGCTGCAGTTGCTATATTGTCAAAGTCTGGCGCTTCTGCCGGTAATACCGTAATGGTATTCTGTGGCAAAGGTAACAACGGTG
>JAGHTQ010000193.1 GCA_018065295.1 Candidatus Colimonas fimequi
ATTACTTACTCTACAGCATCTTCTACTAGCCAAATGCTATTCGATTCATAAGTAAAAGATGCTGAGCAATCAAAGATATTCCATTATTTCATTTTCTCAAAGAAAAAACATGTGGCAAAGCCGCAAGAAGATGCTGAGCAGACTGATATTTCAAAAACAGTATCTTTTTGCATAAAATAATCATTTAGACAAAAAACCAAGGGCCGTAACCCTTGGCTTCGTTATTACATATCAACTTGTTCTGGCTCCTTCGCTTCTTCGCGCTTAGCCTTATCCATAGAGCGCTTGCAAGCCATAGCTAGTCCCATCAGGGCAATGCCTGTTCCCACTGCTATTCCTGCCTTCTTGCTCTTCTTGGCAACTACTACTGCACCCTTGGCAGCTCGGCCTGCATATTTCTTAACGTCACCCTTATGGTTAATCGCATATGCTATGCCGTCTTCAGCCTTCTTCTCCAGTTTAGCTACATGCTTCTCAATGTGAGGTCTTGCCAGGTCTACGCCGACCTTGATATATGGCTTAGCGCTATCAGCTGCATAGTCAGCGTAAGGCTTAACGTGTTCAGCAACTGCTTCAACACCAGCCCTGCCCTGCTCGGCTGCGTCGATGGCCTTGTCTCGACCACGTTCAAGCTTATCGCGACCTTCATCAATCTTGGAGCCAACATTCATCTTGATTTCATGAACGTTATCTCTAATACCCTGAATGCTATCCTGAATTTCAGCGATAGTATTACTTATTCTCCTCTTCAGTCCCATCATCTTCACCCTTAGGATCCTCTCCATCTGGCTCTGCTTCAGGCTCAACCTTGGCTTCAGGTGCTTCAGGTGCCTTGTCGTCGTCCAGATTAAACGCCTTCATTACGTTATCCATCCATCTAGGAATCTCGTCTGCCACTTCTTCAACAACTTCCTTAGTTGCTTCCATTACTGCTGTACCAGTAGTAACGATGTCATCGAACATTACGCTGAACAGCTTCTCCAAAGTTTCTTCTGGTGCTGATGAAGCATGTGAGAATACGCCTGACATATCGTCTACGCGATCCTGCTCTTCTTCTGGTAAATCAGCATCCAGGAAAAGTTCCACAGCATTCTTCAGCGTCTCCTTCTCAGGATGAGCTGCGATCTCTGCGTCGATAACTGATCTGATGGCAATGTACTGAATCATTGTCATCTTAGTGTTTCTATTCTCCAGATTCCAGATAGTCTGTTTAGTTACTCCAAGTCTATCAGCTAAATCTGTTGTTGTCCATCCCGCAAGGTTTCTGATAGAAGCCAGATGAATCTGCAGTCTCTCTACGGCCTGTTCTCTTGCCATTCTGTCGTCTCTAGAAATCATAATCCATTTCCTCCTTCAATCCCAAAATTCGTGTTTAATCCAAAATTTACTTATCCCAAAGATTCTTTATCTTGCAACCTTATTTTATATCGTCAATTTCTTATTTGCAACACATTTTTGTTATTACGTCAAATATTTTGACGGAAGTAAACTTATTGCCCTCATCAAAGGTCTATTGTATAATCATTTCATGACTTACGAAGAATTCACACGAAAATTCAATATACAACTAAACGACCAGCAGGCGGCGGCTGTTCAGGCAGACGGGCCGACGGCCCTCATTGCCGTACCCGGTAGTGGCAAGACCACAACGTTAGTAGCGCGATTAGGTTATATGATTTTTTGCAAAGGATACAAGCCGGAAAATCTACTGACAATAACCTACACCACCGCAGCTACCGCTGACATGCGCGCTCGCTTTTCACGCACCTTCGGTGCTGCAGCTGGCGCCCGCATTCCTTTTAAAACCATTAACGCCCTGGCTCTGGAGGTCGTTAATTTCTATGCAAGCAATGTGAGCGGCAATGCCCCTTTCCCACTGGCTACCAGCAAAGATATCGCGGATATCTGCCTGGCAATTCTCCGCGAGGCATCTAGCGAATTTATTACCGAGGGACAGGTGCAGGAACTTGAGACAGCGATTTCCTATATTAAGAACATGCAGCTGACTCGCGAGGAAATGGACGAGGAGAAGCTGAGCTTCACTGTGGAGAAGACTCTCAGCGAAATTTACGATGCGTATGTTAATGCAATGCGCCGCAGAAGACTCATGGACTACGACGATCAGCTGGTTTACGCGTATACCATCCTCATTAAGTATCCACAGGTTCGCGCACATTTCATGAACCTTTATTCCAGTTTGCTGGTGGATGAAGCACAGGATACTTCACTTATACAGCACAGGATCATTGAACTTTTGGTTGATAAGAAGCGCGGAGGCATCTTCATGGTCGGCGACGAAGACCAGAGCATTTACGGCTTCAGAGCCGCGTATCCTCAGGCACTTCTTGATTTCAAGAAGACATATCCTGGTGGTAAGATTCTCTTTTTGTCAGAGAACTATCGCTCGACTCCTGAGATTGTCGATGCAGCTGCAAGCTTTATCAAAGCTAACAAAGACCGCCACGATAAATCCATGTTCACGTCCAGAAGCTCTGGCCCTTCTATTAATATGGAATCAATTGGCCAACGACATACCCAGTACAAGTGGTTGGTTACTTTGCTTGAGAAGATGGCCATTGGCCGGGGTAAAACCGCCGTCCTTTATAGGAACAACTCCAGCGCTCTGCCCCTGATTATGGAGCTTAATCGTGCTGGCATCAGCTACCGCAGCCGGGGAACGGACAGCGGTTTCTTCACCAACTCCACAGTGGTTGCTGCACTTAACTTCATGCGCCAAAGCCTTGATCCTGCTAACTCGGATTTATTTATGTCTACATATTATAAGACCAGCTGCCGGGTTCGCCGCCAGCTGGCAATAAACGCGGTTGATAAATATACGCCAAGACGTTATCACAGTTTGTGGGATTCTTTGCTTGATCTTAGCGATTTAACTAAGCACCAGGCAGCGGCTGCTACCGACGTTCGCGATGCCATTATACACCTGCGAAATCAGAGTGCTGCAGACGCTCTAAATGCTATTGAAGAGAACGTTTTTGGCGCGGAGAGTTTTGATAAAGAGAAGCTTTTTATTCTCAAAATGCTGGCCGATAAGAAGGAATCCATCGAGGATTATTTGTTCAAAATCAGCGACCTGGCTGACACTCTGGCTGCCGGATCCGAGCCAGATTACGATGCGAATATTGTTCTCTCGACCATTCATTCGTCAAAAGGACTTGAGTTTGATAACGTTATTATCATCGATGTTATCGATGAGATTCTGCCGGCCAGTGACCCTTGGACTGGCCACGTTGAAGATATGGAAGAAGAGCGTCGCCTCTTCTATGTTGCCATGACTCGCGCCAAGGACCGCCTACTGATCCCTCAGTACGCGCTAACTCCTTCCCGCTTCGTCAGTCAGCTGACGGCGCTGCGCGCCGCCGCTGTCAGCGGAGACCCCGACCTGTTCCAGGTCGGCGACTCCCTTCTCCACCGCTCCTTTGGTGCAGGCACCATCGTCGCTCGCCGCGGCGACATCATCAGCGTTCGCTTCGATCGCCGCGCAATAAAAAAAGACCTCTCACTTGAGGTCTGCTTGCAGCTTGGGATTATTGAGCCGATATAGCCAGTTAGTTGGCGACTGGCTTTGCGCCATTTCATGAACTTTTGCTCAGAAGATGCTGATTCGCGATTTCATGGTCGCTCAGCATCTTTTCTTGTTTTTTGCCATGAGTTTTGTAGCAAGAAGATACAAAATCCTAAATTGCATATTGTCTCAGCATCTTTTGCACTCAAACTACTAGTTGCGAAGCACTGAATCTTCGTCAGAAGATGCTCAGTAATCTAAATATTGTCATATGGTATCTTTTTGAGAAAATATCTCGCGCTCAAATGGCAAGAAGATGCTGAGTGAACACGAAGTCACGCAGAATGCATTTTTTCGCCAAAATCACTAACTCAAAAAACAGAAAACAGCGCCGCCGGCGCTGCTTTCTAATCGTAAGTATTAATCATTATCGTTTTGAGGAAGGTGTTTATTTCTTGTTTGGAACAATTATAATATACCCCCTCTATGTGGTCGTTTATGGGGCTTAATGTGAAGGTTTGCTGAAGATATCGCTCACAATTCCCACACTAACTGACCCGGCCTTTTTCGTAGATAATCAGGCATGATGATGCCACAACGATTACGGCACCAACAATCTGAACGGGACCCAGGCTCTCGCCGACAAATATCAACGCCAGTACTGCACATGCAAATGGCACCAAAAATGAGAAAACGCCGGTAACTGTCGGACCAAGTTCACGAAGTCCAGACGGCAGTATCAGGAAGTTAACCACCCCGCAAAGGCATCCCAAAAGAAGTATCTGTCCAGCAATTCTTGGCGTTATCACGCTCAGCTGCGGCATGTGATTGAAATTCATGCACAGCACGAACACCAGCGCGATGATAACAAGGTAAAATCCGTAGTCGATGTTGCTATATCTCTGAGTCGTATTCGATCCGCAAAAGTTGCAAATCGTCCAGCCAACAACCGCGCCAAAGGCCAGTGCGTATCCACGCAGATTGCCATCAAGAAGTTCCTTGGGATTTATTCCAAGTACCATAATTACACCGATAACTGTAATGATCATTCCGACTATCATTAGCTTAGTAATCGGACGTTTGTACAGGAGTTTCTCACCAGTAACTGAAACTGCAGGCATCAGCGCCAGCATTACTGTTACGGATGCAACTGGAATGTACTCCATGGCTTCCCATTCGCAGTAATAGTAGAACGCTACGCCAAAAAAGGCAGCAGCCATGTACGCCAATAAATCGCGGAATTTGAAGGTGAATCCTGGTTCAAGAATCACCTTCAGTGCACCCATGATCACCAGTACTATCAAGTACTTAAACAGCATCAAGTTGGCTGAAGTGAAATACACCAGAAGTGGTTTCGCAAGTATATATTCAATTGCCCAGGCGAATAATATAAAGCACATTAAAAAATGTGCCTGCGCCTTCTTGTCCTTAGTTTTAATTTTAGCCATGAGTAAATTCTATTACCCGTTTCCAATATTTGCAACGGTTAATAATATGACATTTGATTACCTATAGCAACCATCCACCCCTACCCCAAAAAAGAAACTGACCTCCCCATAGCGGTCTAGTGTGGTAGTATCGTGCCGCTATCCGGAGGTCAGTCCCCAATATCGCTTGTATTGTTTCGGTTTGTGGTAATTGCGGGCATATTTCCTTGAGCGATAGTTCCCAAGTAACTGACAAATTCAGTAAGCCTATAATCTTTATACTCTTTCACCCTATGTTAAAGTCAATAACGCGCTAATAAAAAATCGCAAGAATTTTGCGATTTTTTTAACAATATTTCACTGTAATAATAACCATTAACACCTTTAACTGGAAATCTCGCCCGCCGCCAGGCGAAAAGTATTACATTATGTCAGAGTTTTACTTTGCAAAATCTGGGGTAATGTCACGTCCAAGACCAAGAAGCATGGCCTTGTCGTCAGCGATTCCTGATGATGTTGTTGTCAGCATATTGCCTGTGATTGCAGCACTTGCGCCACCTGTGAATGCCTTGGCTCCCCCGTTACTGAGCAGTGCTCTGCCAGCCGCAAGACGAATATGAGCCTGCGGGTTAATGTATCTGAAAAACGCAACGGTTCTCAGGATGTCGTCTTCTGTCAGCTGAGGCAGGTCCTCGAGAGGAGTTCCTGGGATCGGCATCAGTGAGTTAATTGGAATTGAGTCAACGCCCACTTCTGCAAGTGAAATGGCCATATCCAGACGGTCTTCCCATGTCTCGCCAAGACCTATGATACCGCCGGAGCACACGCTCATTCCAGCCGCCTGAGCCCTTCTCAGATTGTCCATCTTATCGGCGTATGTGTGAGTAGTGCAGATGTTTGGGAAATTGCGCTGAGAAGTCTCGATGTTGCAGTGATATCTGTGCACCCCAGTCTCATAAAGGGCTTCAAACTGCTGGTCTGTAAGGAATCCCAGTGACGCGCAAAGGTCAATCTTGCACTCCCTCTTCAGTCTCTCGAAAGCGCTAATAGTCTTCTCAAAAGTACTCGCACTCGGACCCTTACCAGACGTAACGATGCTATATCTGTGCACACCCTCGTCCTCGTTGCTCTTAGCCAGTGCCACCAGCTCGTCCTCGTCAATGTACTCGTACTGCTCGCATCCGCTGTTATATCTCACCGACTGTGCGCAAAACTTGCAGTCCTCACCGCACTTACCGCTTCTACCATTAACAATCGTGCAAA
>JAGHTQ010000157.1 GCA_018065295.1 Candidatus Colimonas fimequi
GAACCTTTGAGACTCATAAAGTTTAGCTTCTGATTTTTCAATTCCTGACATATAACGTCACTCTAGAAATTAAAAATAAGCGACTTGCGAATAGCCTTCTCACGTTCCTGACGCCACTCTTCTGTGCGCACATCAGTTGGCATTCCGGCATATCCTATAACTGTCAGATTGTGACGCTTGCATTGCTTATATAAATACTCGACGTTGGCGTCACCAATGTCCGCTGTCTTGCCGTGCAGTCCGCAGCAGATTATATCCAGGAAAGCTAACTGGTTAACACTTAATCTGTCCATTGGTTAACCCTCCCGTTCTCAACCACATATCGACGCTGACATACATCGAATGCGGCCGGTCTATGTGTCACAATTACTACGGTCCTGTCAGTAAGTTCACGCAGATTGTTTAGAAGTTTCCTCTCCGTATCCATATCTAACGAAGCTGTCGCTTCGTCGAGAAGTAATACTGGGTGGTTACTCACCAGAGCACGTGCGATTGCAATCCTTTGGATCTGGCCCTCAGATAGACCAAGGCCCTTCTCTCCGATAGTCGCATCCAGACCTCCATCTAGCTCACGTACCACATCGTCGATACACGCAACACTAAGTGCTGACCACAGAGAATCTTCATTTTCCATTAGCTCCTTATCGCCAAAGGTTAACACCTGACGAATAGTTCCGCTCATAAGCTGATTGCCTTGAGGAACGTATGCGAACACCTTTTGGCCAGAGCATATGCGATGGCCAGAACTTGGATTATATACGCCCATAAGGAGTCTCAGAAGTGTACTTTTGCCACCGCCAGATACACCTGAAATAGCGATGAAGTCACCTGGATTGATTGTCAGGTTTACATCCTCGAGAACATTGGTAAGACCGTCAAATGAAAATGACACGTTTTCCATCTCAACGCCTGAGAACCCTTGACGCTCAGTGTCCTCACCCTGCTCATCTCGAGTAACACCATTAACTGCATCCATAAGTCGCTCGCCACTGGCAATAGCTGCGAAATACTTAGGCAGATAGCCAGTCACGTTGGCAATCGGTGCCTGAATCTGAGATATGAGCTGTATTACTGCAACGAAAGTACCATATGAAATAGTACCCAAAAGGATTCCATATCCACACACGATGGCACCAAGTGCATATGTGCCATTGATCAGCGCTGCGAATCCTATGTTGCAAATATTACTGAATTTATTTCTAATCATGCGCTTAGCCTTATGGCCTTCCATAAGATCTTGCGCCTGAGAATTGGCTAACTGCGTTTTGCCGAAGGAGTGAACGATAAGAAGATTTGACAGATGCTCCGTCATGAATATACGAAGACTTCCATCAGCTTCCTGCACCCCTTTGTGCAATTCCTTAAGCTTACGTCTGAACAGATACGAGAACGTAAGCAGAATAACTCCGCCAGGTACGATTAATGCTGCGAAGAACGGGAGCATGATAACCAGCAGCACCACTGCACCAACTATCTTAGCTACCATACCTGCTGCTTCAGGAACAATTGTTGCAATACCGTCGGCGACTACAACAGTGTCTGAAGTAAGCCTGTTCATCCACTCACCGGAATGAACGGATGAAACTTTGAGATAATCTCCATCAAGAGCTGCTCCGAATACCTTCGCCTTGAACTTGTTCTCGATAGTTGAACGAGTCAGCTCCAGCATGTATCTGAGGAATGCTCTAAGTGATATAGTCGCTACGATAATGAGCACGAAAACGATAGCTGCATGGATGAATCCATCAAGCTCCTTAGCCACCGCCTGATCAATCATTTCGCGCATGAACCAGGCAAGTGCTACACCACTCATTCCCAGGAGTACCTGTACTACCATGAGCACTACTATATTGAGTTTTGTTTTATCTATAACTGCAAGAAACCAGGAAATTACCTCAGCGTTTCTCGCGTCTCTTTTTAACATTTGCCAGTTTACCCCTAACAACCTTATAACTTCTACGTATCGGATAAATACCGTACCACACCTTAGAATAGAGACGATACAGGGAATTATCAACCGTCACAGTTCGCCCCTTACGAACAAACTCTGACAGAACGCCCAGCACCTGCTGGTCAGACACAATCTCCTTAGCGACACAGTTGTCGCCCAGAACGATATAGTCATCGCCGCGTCGGCCTACAACACGGTGAAGGACATAATCCTCGCCCCTTTTGTAGAGAATCACGTCATATTTCTCGCATGGAGCATCGCCCTTGGCATGCAAAGTGAAAATGTCGCGCCCCTGCTTTATCATGGGCTCCATGCTAACGCCCACGTTCTTGTATGTAAGACTACCGTGCTCCTGCAGGTAATCTTCAAAAGACATCTTAGTCATCCAGTGCTCCAATACCCTTCAGCTTGCCTAGAACCATATCCACATCGGCTGACACCTGCTCACGAGTAGCATCGTACTTCTCAAGGACAGCATCGATGATATCATCGCGGCTAGTTTCCTGCTTGAGACAATCGATGATGAATGCCGCAGTACTGTTGCTGCGAACAAGACCTGAAAACACCTTAGTTGAAACGTCGATCAGCACCTGCTCATCGCCTGTGTTGTGTGTCATAAAACTATTCTTTAACTTCATCATCTAGCCTCTCATTTCTTCGTAAGATACACGCGCCGCTTCTGGGTCCATGTTGCATCTTAATCTATAAAACTTAACGTGCTGACCCATCTGATCGATGAGGCTCATAGTCTTGGCCATAAGCGCCTGATCGTTAGGTCTATACGTCTGCTGTATCAACATAGGATACGCTTCTTGAAAAGTAATCTGGTGGATTTCGTTCGCTTCGCCTCTCTCAAGGATGCAAATTGCCTTAAGTGGAACGTTCACGTTATTACTTCGTCTGTGCTTACCGTCCCACGGTGTACCGTAAATCTCCACACCATCATCGGAAATACCAACGATAGGCTTGTCGTCGTTGACCATTATCGCGCGGTTGTCGAACATGTCCATCCACAGTTTAGCGTGTGTGGATTTACCGGTTCCTGATTTGGCAGTAAACATATATCCCTGCCCATCGACAGCAACAGCGGAGCCGTGCATTAACAGATATCCATCCTTAATGAGTGCATTGGCAAGCATACGATACGCTGCCAAAGTGGCCAGATATCCATCTGAATGCTCATCGCCATCCGCGAAATAGTTTCTCTCATAGGACACATGTCGCGGTTCAACGGACAGCTTAATATCAGCATTACACGTCTCCACCTCATACTCGTGGCAAAGATTATGGATGCTGTTATATATTGTATCTATCTCGATTACATGGTTTGCAATCTTGTAATATTTAATGGTCATTTTGTTCCTATCTGAATTTAAGTCGGTTCTCACCTAGGATACTCTTCATTGTATCATTTTTGCGATTTTAATTTAATGGGAACTTTAAAAAAAGGAGTAAATGATATACATTTACTCCCTACTTAACTTTATAAACCATCATTTCCTGCCCCTTCGGTGTGACGAATGTGTCGACCACTTCCTGGGAAACAGTGTTCTTATCTTCGTCTGCAATGCCCATGCGGCGATATACTTTCTTCTTGCCCTGAGCGATAAAGTATACGTTGTCACGTGCCAGGAAACTTTGTCCTAGGTTTGCAGTTTCAACAGCCGTAAGTTTCTCATCATACACTGGACTTAAATTCATCCAGCTGCCAGACATGAACCAGTTGCCCTGCTTGGTGTCGTCGTATGGACCAGTGCCGTCAGTCACGCTCAGAGTATCCAGTACATACAGATTGTCCGGATGTTCACCGCAGTACTGAATAACCGCGTTCTTGTTGGTCATTACCTGGCCACTAGTGTCCTGTGCGGCTGCAACTGCGTCGATCTGATTAGCAAAGGTTCCAGCGTTGATGACCAGAACGAGTAATACGATTTCGGCTGCTGTTAGCATGCCGGCTGCGATGGCGCCTGCCTTGCTGCCGAAGAGTTTCTTGTAGAGCGGAACATCGTATCTGCCGGCTTCGCCGTCGTATTCGTTAACGTCCTCATCTCTATATATACCCGGCTTCCACAGTCCAAGAATGCGGACCATAACATACATCCCAGCGCACAATGTCAACAGCCTGATAACTTCTTCTACACGATCTGGGAATCTGCCGTCAGCTGCCAGATACAGCCATTCAGCTGCAACGATGCCAGCTGAGCCAACAAGTGCGATCAGATTAGCAACGTGTCCCCAAACTCGTCTTCTGAATGACTTGTAATGCCAAATAATGCTGACTTGTAGTAGCAAGAATGCAGCGAGCCAGAACCATAATGCTCCTTTGACAAGCCATGGATTGGAATCGTCTGTGTCTATGAAGTTAGCGAGTGCCGCACCTTTAGCGCCCAACAACTTCTCCTTAAGTGGTTGCTGCTTCTCGCCTTTCACCTCGTACTCATATACCGCACGAAGGTCATCCTGACCATAGTCCTCAACCATACAGTACGTATAGCGTGTCATGGCGTAGAACTTGTTAGGATTCATATCAATAGACTCATAGAACTCTTGATTCTCGTCATAATCTGGATAGTCCACATAGTCGGTCAAATGTGCACGCATCTTATTATACTCACGATACTGCTGCCAATCGTCGCTGCCATACATGTGGTCGTCGTATTTCATTGCACCGAAAATCAGTGCAAACGACAATACTACGCATACCCATGGGCGCCAATCCTTGAAGAAGTTAACGCCGAACTTGATTACAGTTTCCATTCCGATTATTGGCAAAGCCATAAGGAAACATGGTTCACGATAGCTGTAAGCACATATCATAATGAATGCGAATGTTAGGATGTTCCATGGGCGCCATGCCTCTTCCCTGCGAAGAAATCCATAGTATAACACACCCATTACAGCCATGAATCCTGCCGCAGTTGAGAACGTCATGTTGGCGAAATGAGGTAACCATGCCAGCAGAAACACCAGGTCAAACATCACGCATAATTCGATTCTGAGGCAGACTAGATAACAAAACATTGGATACAACACGGCATTCATTGCGATATTGAAAACAAGCTTGAATGTATTCAAGTAGCATTTGCCATTCTAGATGTGTATGCCAAACAAATCTATAG
>JAGHTQ010000160.1 GCA_018065295.1 Candidatus Colimonas fimequi
CCAAGAGAAATCACATCGCCTTCATGAACGATCTGTTCAACTTCCAGGTAGTTTGTCTTAATCTCAAGGTCGCTACCTGGTGTATATAAATCACGTGCCACGATTCCAAGATCCTGAATAAGCTTCTTAGCGTTAGGTCGCTCCAGAATCTTAGCGCACTTCTCGCTTCCTACTACGATAGCATCGGGAAAAGCTTCCTTGATGTATGGCAGTGCTCCCATATGATCGTAATGTGAGTGGCTGAGAAGAATATAGTCAAGAGTATCGTGACCTGACATCTCCAGGCTCTCTCTTATATTCTCAACTGTCATTGGACCGCAGTATGCCATACCGCAGTCGTAAATAGCGCACTTCTCACTTCCGTTTATGAAGTAGCTTTCGCCACCACGCATGGAAGTAATACGCCACATTCTCTCCGGAAATCCGAATCTATCGTGACTCTCTCCAAAAAACTCGAAGATATCTTCCTCAATCTTCTGATTGTACATTTGCCTTGTCTCCTCTATCCTGAACTATCTCGAAGCCAATTGCAGCCATTCGAGCCTTCAGGTCATTTAATCCGCTTCCGCTCTCCGCACCAGTATGCTTGATATTATCATAAAGCTGATAATTAGCCGCCGCATCTTCTGGTGATATGTTTGGCATTACAACATTAGCACCTGCAAGAATTCCCATCTCTCTGCCCTTCGGATGAATAGTTCCAAGAGCTGTAGTTGATGGAAGCAGAACCTGCGGGAACATATGTCTGAATAACGCTAAGAGCCTTAGTGTCAGATCAAGGTCTCCATCCTTACAATCCCTAAACGGAGTATCCTTATGTCTGAGATATGGCCCTATGCCTATCATATCAGGATTAAGCTCCTGCAGGAAACTTATATCTTCTATAATATTATCTAAAGACTGTTCAGGAGACCCAACCATGATTCCCGAACCAACCGCATATCCTATTTCTTTAAGATCCCAGAGACACTGCTTACGAACCTCCAGACTCATATTAGCAGGATGAAGATGCCTGTAATGATCTTCATTAGCAGTTTCATGTCTCAGCAGATATCTATCAGCCCCTGCATCGAAATACGCCTGATAACTATCGCGCGATTTCTCACCAAGAGATAATGTCACTGCACAATCTGGATATTCTGTCTTAATAGCGTCAACTACCTGACAGACCTTCTTATCGTCCCACTGAGGGTCTTCTCCTCCCTGGAGCACGAAAGTCCTGAATCCTAATGGATACCCCTGCTGGCAGCAGTTTAAAACGTCATCAACATCAAGGCGAAAACGTTTCGCCTGCTTGTTGCTGCAACGGATACCACAGTAGTAGCAGTCATTTTTGCAAAAGTTACTGATTTCGATAAGTCCACGAATGAATATCTTGCGACCGTAGTACTTCTCCCGAATTTTAAGCGCAGAATCAAAAAGTTCCTGATCGTAGGCATATGTGCTGAGAAGTTCTTTTAACTCTGGCACATCCAGAATCTTATTCAGTTGTAAAGATTCTACTAACTTACTCATTAAATAATAATTCCTCCGCCAAGAACGATGTCGCCATCATAAAGAACCACTGACTGGCCCTTAGTGATTGCTCTCATCGGTTCATGGAACTTAACGTGAACAGTGTCCGGACCAGTTACTGTAACTGTTGCCGGCATTTCTCTCTGATTGTAACGGGCTCTCGCCTTACATTCCACAGGCTCAGTCGGAAGTTCTCCCGAAATCCAGTTGAACTCCTTAGCGTCAAGATCTGTGGTGAACAGAGTTTCATGTAAGCAAAGAACAACTCGGTTATTCTCCACATCCTTCTCCTTAACATACATTGGCTGTGGCAGTGCAAGGCCAAGGCCCTTTCTCTGTCCTACTGTATATTTGATTATGCCCTTGTGTTCCCCAAGAACGTTTCCTGCTTCATCTACGAAGTCACCGCAAGGATAATCTTTGCCAGTGTATTCCTTGATAAACTTAACGTAGTCACCATCAGGAACGAAACAAATGTCCTGACTATCCTTCTTCCTGGCATTAATTAGATCATTATCTTCAGCAATCTGACGTGCCTGCTCCTTGTTCATTCCGCCCAGTGGGAACATAGTATGAGCCAGCTGCTCCTGAGTCAGGTTATAGAGAACATAGCTCTGATCCTTACTTGGGTCATCAGCCTTATGAAGTCTGTATTTGCCAGTCTCAGGATCCTGGTCGATACGGCTGTAATGACCAGTTACGATATAGTCCATACCAAGACTTCTAGCTTCATCATATAACTGACCGAATTTAAGATGCTTGTTGCACACGATACATGGGTTCGGTGTTTCCCCATTCTCGTATGCAGCAACGAATCTATCAATAACTTCCTTATTAAATCTATCTTCGAAGTTGATTTCAGTAAATGGGAAACCCAGCTTATCAGCAACCTTCTGAGCATCAGCAGTTTCTGACTCAGCACCTGCGAAAAGCCTCATTCTAAACCCAGTAACATCATATCCAGCTTCTTTCATAAGATAAGCAGCCACGCTGCTGTCAACGCCGCCACTCATCGCAATCATTGCCTTCTTCATAATTATAAACTCTCTCTACGCCTTGCAATTGCTGCTTCCAGGCGATTCATAGCTTCTACAATAGTAGCTCTAGGAGCTGCTACATTAATTCTCTCGAACCCAATACCTGCGTCACCAAACATTGAGCCTGTATCAAGCCAAAGTTTTGCTTGGTTTACA
Source organism: Candidatus Colimonas fimequi (assembly GCA_018065295.1). Classification (GTDB taxonomy): domain Bacteria; phylum Bacillota; class Clostridia; order Peptostreptococcales; family Anaerovoracaceae; genus Lentihominibacter; species Lentihominibacter fimequi. The sequence goes on from JAGHTQ010000160.1 coordinate 2,709, forward strand.
ATAAAATTATTTTGGTCAACTTTATCCTTGAAGCCCAATCCACTAACATCAAGCCACACAAGATAAGTTCCCTGAGTCTCAATCACCTTGATTTCAGGTAATTTCTCAGCTACGAACTGGTTGATATAGTCGATATTACCCTGAAGATGAACTTTAAGCTGCTCCAACCATTCAGCTCCCTCTTCATATGCCGCCTGACATGCCGCAACACCGATCATGTTGAGGCCGCCAAGGCCTTCACCTTTCATGATGTCTCTGAATGCGTGTCTCATTTCACGATTAGGGATAATGATGTTTGAAACCTGAAGACCAGCGATGTTAAAAGTTTTGCTCGGTGCCGTACAGAATACGCCACAGTCGCGAATCTCATCGCTGATAGTGGCCATTGGTGTATGAACGTGCTCCCCGTAAGTGAAATCACAGTGGATTTCGTCACTGACAAGCTTAACCTTATTCTTCACGCAAAGTTCTGCGACTTTCGCAAGTTCTTCCTTTGTCCATACCCTACTTACAGGGTTATGAGGACTGCAAAGAATCATCAGCTTGGTATTCTCGTCTGCTAATTTCTCTTCTAGATCCTCAAAGTTCATTGTATATGCCCCGTCCTGGTAGATAAGCTCGTTTACTACCAGCTTACGGTCATTATTAACGATGACATTTCTGAACGGATAATATACAGGCTGCTGAATAACAACCCCATCACCTGGCTTAGTGAACGCTCTCACGGCTGTTGCCAGAGCATAAACAACGCCTGGTGTTTGAACTATCCAGTTCTTCTCGATATCCCAGTCAAAACGTGATTTAAACCAGTTCTGAACGGCCAGATAATAGCCTTCAGTTGGTCCAGTGTATCCATATATTCCGTGTTCGGTTAATTCTCTAATGCGTGCATTAACTGCTTCTGGCGCCTTGATATCCATATCCGCCACCCAAAGTGGCAGCGCGTCCTCAGGAACACCGTTAGCTTCCCACGCATCATATTTATAGGCGCCGGTACCACGGCGCTCAATAATTTCGTTAAAATCGTATTTCATAGTCTTTTATTAAAATCCGCATTTTCTTCTCTGAGATGCACTGCAATTAGTGCAGTTGCCACCACAGGAGCCTCCTGTCCTGCAGGAACATCCTCCTCTATTCTTCCTGATCTTTCTTATTGCCAGGATTACTGCCAAGGCAATAAGACATATAAGAATTATATCCAATCCGTTCATTACAGTACTCCCATAGCGATAATGTGTGCGATCAGTGCGATAACGTACGCTACAACACACTGCCAAAGTACCAGACCGAATGCCCACTTGTTACCAAGTTCACGTCTAACTGATGCTATAGCTGCAACGCATGGTGTGTAGAGCAAGCTGAACACCAGCATTGAAATAGCTGTCAAAACTGACATTGATGCCGCAATATTTCCTGAGAACAGGATTCCAATTGTTGATACAACGCTCTCCTTGGCGATAAAGCCTGAAATAAGCGCAGTACAGATCTTCCAGTCTCCCATACCAAGAGGCGCGAAAATCGGTGCAATCCAGCCAGCGATAATGGCAAGAATGCTATCCTGTGAATCTTCAACCATATTGAGACCGAAATCGAAACTCTGCAGGAACCAGATGATAATAGTCGCAATAAGGATTACAGAGAAGGCTCTCTCCAAGAAGTCCTTAGCCTTTTCCCAAAGGAGTCTCAGTACATTTCCTGCCGCTGGTAGTCTGTAATTTGGCAGTTCCATAACGAATGGTACCGCTTCTCCTCTAAACAGGGTACGCTTGAAGAGGAATGCTACCAAAATACCAACAACGATACTGAGTATATATAATCCTCCCATAACAAGGCCACCGTGACCTGGGAAGAATGCTGCAATAAAGAATGCGAAGATTGGCAGCTTAGCACTGCAGCTCATAAACGGTGTAAGAAGAATTGTCATCTTACGGTCACGTTCTGATGGCAGTGTTCTTGTTGCCATTACTGCCGGAACAGTACATCCGAACCCGATGAGCATTGGAACGATACTTCTGACTGAGAGTCCAATTCTACGAAGGAGCTTATCCTTGAAGAATGAAACTCTTGCAATATATCCACTGTCATCATTTATTCATTAGAACAAGAACAGGGTAACGATGATTGGAACGAAACTGAGTACGCTACCAACACCTGTGAAAATACCATCTATGATAAGTCCGTGTATTGCTGCATTGACATTACCTGCTGTGAGGGCTCCATCAACGATTTCTGTAAGTGCTCCAATTCCAGATTCAAGGAGGCCCTGCAGCCATGCTCCGATAACATTAAATGTCAGTATAAATACAATAAGCATAATTGCGATAAATGATGGAATCGCTGTGTATTTGCCTGTAAGAATCTTATCCAGGCTCTCTGATCTCTTATGCTCCTTACTCTCAGCTGGTTTGACTACTGTATTCTCAATAACTTTCTGGATAAATGAGAATCTCATATCAGCGATTGCTGCACTTCTATCAAGACCACGCTCACGCTCAAGCTGAATGAGAATATGCTCCAGAAGGTCGCGTTCATTCTCATCAAGATTCATCTGCTCTAAAATAAGCTCATCGCCCTCGATAAGCTTTGATGCTGCGAATCTAACTGGGATTCCTGCAGCTTCAGCATGGTCCTGAATGAGATGAATTACAGCGTGAAGACATCTATGAAGTGCTCCGCCGTGATCGTTCATATCGCAGAAGTCCTGTTTGAGAGGCTTCTCCTGATACTGTGCAATATGAATAGCATGGTCAACAAGTTCGTCAATACCCTGCTTTTTGATTGCTGAAATTGGAATTACTGGAACTCCAAGCATGTGTTCCATCGCATTAATATCGATTGAACCACCGTTACCTGTAAGTTCATCCATCATGTTCAGCGCAACTACCATAGGAGTATCCATCTCAAGAAGCTGCATTGTCAGATACATGTTACGTTCAATATTAGTAGCATCAACGATGTTGATGATTGCCTTCGGTTTAGTCTCGAGAACGAACTCTCTTGAAACAATCTCTTCACTTGTATATGGAGACATTGAATAGATTCCAGGAAGGTCGGTGATCAAAGTATTCTGGTACCCTCTAATAACGCCGTCCTTACGGTCTACTGTAACTCCTGGGAAGTTACCAACGTGCTGATTAGAACCTGTCAGCGCGTTAAAGAGCGTTGTCTTACCGCAGTTCTGGTTACCAACTAACGCGTATGTGAGAGTAGTTCCCTCTGGTAAAGGGTTACCATCACCCTTAGCGTGAAACTTACCAGTTTCACCCAGACCTGGATGGTGACTCTCAGGCTGGCGCATTGATCTATATGCCGGCTTCTTCTTCTCTTCTATCTTATCTACTGGATCCACTTCTATCTGCTCCGCATCAGCAAGACGCAAAGTAAGCTCGTAGCCGTGTATTCTTATTTCCATTGGGTCGCCCATTGGGGCGAACTTTATTACTGTCAAAGCAGCACCAGGAATTACGCCCATGTCAAGGAAGTGCTGACGAAGATGTCCTTCGCCACCAACACTAGTTACTATAGCGCTCTGTCCTGCCTGCAAATCTTTTAAAGTCATATTTTTCTCCTTTTAATGCATACATAGTTAGTTTACCCTACTTGCTTGTTTTTCTCAACAGACTACCTAAATAAAAAGGGCTGCAATTTGCAGCCCTTATAAAATATACGTTTAAAAAGGAGTTTTGAATGCATTTGTAATTACTTAATTGCTTCGAATGCCTGATCCAGGTCAGCAATGATATCCTTGATGTTCTCAGTACCAATGCTAAGTCTGATAGTATTAGGCTTAATGTTCTGATCCAGAAGTTCTTCTTCTGTGCACTGGCTATGTGTAGTAGTTGCTGGATGGATAACCAGTGACTTAACGTCTGCAACGTTTGCAAGAAGTGAGAAGATTTCTAATGCATCGATGAACTTGAATGCTTCTTCCTTACCGCCCTTGATTTCGAATGTGAAGATGCTTGCTCCACCATCTGGGAAGTACTTGTTATAAAGTTCATGATCTGGATGATCCTCAAGTGAAGGATGGCTTACCTTATCAACCAGTGGATTATTCTTAAGGTATTCGATTACCTTCTTAGTGTTCTCTGCGTGTCTTTCCAGTCTCAGTGATAATGTTTCTGTACCCTGAAGGAGCAGGAATGCAGCGAACGGAGAAATAGTTGCGCCTGTATCTCTAAGGAGTATTGCTCTGATATAAGTGGCGAATGCTGCTGGACCTGCTGCTTCTGTGAACTTAACTCCGTGATAGCTTGGGTTTGGTTCTGAAATCCATGGATATCTACCGCTTGCTGCCCAGTCGAAGTTACCGCTATCAACGATTACACCACCAAGAGTTGTACCGTGACCACCGATGAACTTTGTTGCTGAGTGAACAACGATATCAGCACCGTGTTCGATTGGTCTGATCAGATATGGAGTACCGAATGTATT
>JAGHTQ010000147.1 GCA_018065295.1 Candidatus Colimonas fimequi
GCATTACCCGCTCCTTAGAATAACCTGCGATATTTCCCGGAATTCCCGAATTCTTTACTGCGAAACCTTCGCGAATAATTCTGCCAAGGTCGTGACCTCTCTTTGTCTCAACTACGTAGTCAACGTCAGCGCCCGCTTCAAATCCAGGCCCAAGGGCGATTGTCACTGGCGCCATATCTCGGCTTGTCCCAAGGTTCTTCTTGGCGATTATGGCATCAACCACAACGCGCGGCTTAAAATGCTCGATAGCAGCTCCCTTCGGATCCGCCATTACCGGTACAATGCCCTCATCAAGCAAAGGCGCCACGTCCTCAACTCCCGAAACCAGTCGCGCTTTCATTCCCTCCACAACTGTCTCGCCTGTATATACAGCTTCACAAACGGAAACCTGTCTTCTTATTGCCGCTGGATTCTCTGTCTCCAGCACCAGCACTTTGAATCCTGCAGACCAGAGTCCGTGGATTGTTCCTGTGGCAAGGTCTCCCCCGCCTCTTACGATTACTAATTTATCGATCATTAGATTCTCTCCAGATATACAGTTTCAAATCCTCCGCAAAGCATGGCATTCTCAGAATCCTTCTCCATTTCATATAGTCCGTTTGCTTTGCCTTCTTCGAACATTTCGCAGGCCTTCTTAATTACGCCCGCTTCAATCCAGCCACCGCCTACAGTTCCAACGATAGTGCCATCCTGGCGAATAACCATCTTAGTTCCCACGTCTCTAGGCGCTGAGCCATCGCGCTTAACGATTGTCGCAAGAATAAGCGGCTCATCTTCAGATGCGCCCAGGATAGCTTCAAGTATTTTCCCAGTGAAGCCCTCTGATCTATCAAGGCTATTGCGAGCCATGATTATTTCAGCAAATATTGAGACTGCGATTTCCGCTGGAGATTCAGCGTTGATGCTTAAGCCAATTGGTGAGTGAATTTTATCCACACTATCCTGAGACTTCCCCTCGCTAATCAATGTCTCTTTGAGAATTCTCGCTCTGTTGCGGCTGGACATCATGCCAACATATGCTGACTTCCTGTCCAGAATAGCCTCTAGACACACTTTGTCATATTTGTGCTCTCTTGTAACCACCACATAGTAGTCACCGATTCTTTCATCAAGACTGTCAATTGCCTCTGCGAAAGGTGCACACACCACTTCATCAGCGCCAAGTTTTCTTGCCTCATCTGCGAATTCCTGACGATCCTCCAGGGCAACAACTGTATAGCCCAGCTGGTGTCCCAGTTTAATTACTTCTTTTCCGACTGTACCGCATCCACAAACGATGATTCTTGTGCTCATGCCCATACGCTCTACGAAAGCCTGACCGCCGTCCACGTCACAGACACTAACCGTCTCAGTAACGAGCAGGTCCTCCTGGCATTTTTCAAGAAGTTCAGGGTTCTCACTGCGCCATGCCACCTTTTCATCTACAAAAAGCAGCTTCTGGCCTGCAAGTTCACCGTCGATTCCTGTTACAAGAACGCAGTCCTTTGTTTCTTTGTTTTTTGAAATAAGGTTAAATAACTCTCTCATAGTTACCCCATATGCTGTCCGCTCTGCAGACTGCAACATACTGATTCTATTCTATGTTCTGAAGCAAGAGTGCTCGATATTCTCTCTGCCCTTGCTAAAATTTCTTCGTTATCGCACTGATTTAGTACGACTATATATCTTCTATCATCAACGGATTTTCTTGTGCCCATTTCTGACGAAAGAATCTTCACTGCCACTTCTTCGTCCAGCAAATGGTCGCTGCTGACGCCAAGCCACTTGCCATCACTATCAAATCTGAAGCAGCATTCGCCCATCTCTCGACCCAGCGCACTCATGCCCATTACACCGATGACCAGCTTACAGTCCATTACGATGATAGGTTCACCCTTGCGTGGTACTTTGCACGGAAGGCATTTAGCTCCGTCTGATTCCAGAAGAATCAGGTCCGCCATGCTTTGGGCGGCCATGTAAAGTTCAGTATCAGGAAATACCAATTTCCCTGGCGCCTTCTCATCAATGGCGCCGGTTACTGCATAGCATCCCTTCTCCCAAAGCTTCATTATGCCAGCCATATCCTCCACATAATTCTCTTCTGGAATTCTGATATGCGTCGTAGTGGAAACAAGCACCCGTTTTCCCTCTCATGCCGCCGCCTGGGCAATTCGGTACATGAGAGTCGTTTTGCCACCGCCACCGACGAAACTCACCACTCTATTATTCAAACAAATTGCAATTAATTCATCTAATTTCATTCTTTATCCTCGAGGAACAATAAATCCTCAGTTTTAACTCCTATGTAGCCCTCTTGCCAAGGGACTGGCTGTGATGTTTCAATCTCTATACCAAGTTCTGGCAGGAATACCTTGTACGTATCCACTCTCACCGCCTTGGTCTTGTTACGACACTGGCTGATTGATGCCACGTTTGTCTTGTCAACGCCCTCCAGCATGCCATCTGCCATCACACCAGTGTACTGGCAGAGTCTGTTGACTTCATCTCTATCGTGAGATACGAACAGAGTCGGCTTATTCTCCGCCTGGAGAATCTGCTTCACTTCCTTCTCAATCTGCCCTTTAAGGTCAGCATCAAGAGCTGAGAATGGCTCGTCCAGCATAATAAGTTCTGGCTCAGTTACCAGCATTCTTGCCATGGCAGTTCTCTGCTTCTGACCGCCTGAAAGCTGAGCTGGATACAGTTCAGTCACATGGCTCAGATGGAAGCGCTGGAACACCATCTCATCTACTTTCTTCCCGCCAAGGGCGATTTCAATGTTCTGGCGCACTGTCATATTAGGAAACAGGGCGTAGTCCTGGAACATGTAGCCAACGTGCCTCTTTTGCGGAGGAAGGTTAATCTTCTTCTCCGAATCAAAGAGCACCCTATCGTTAAGGACGATTCTTCCCTCGTCAGGCGTCTCCACGCCAGCAATACACTTAAGTGTCATGCTTTTGCCGCATCCTGACGGACCCAGAATTGCAGTCACCGTATTATCACAGGTGAATGAGACGTCCAGCTGGAAGTTTCCTAGTTTTTTCTTAATTCTTACTTCAAGTCCCATTTACCATTTCCTCTTAATATTTGATTTCTTGCCCAACACAAGGTTCATTGCAAAGATTATCGCGAACGCAATAATCAGAACTATTACCGTCCAAAAACCTGCAGTGGCATAGTCACCATCCTGCATGACCATGGCGATTCTTTGAGATACCGTGCCTGTTTTGCCTGCGATGTTTCCTGCAAGCATTGTGGTTGCACCGAATTCGCCCAGGGCTCTTGCGAATGTCAGAATAGTTCCCGACAGGATTCCCGGCGCAGCATTAGGAATTATTATCTTCCAAAAGATCTTAGTCTCAGGCATTCCCAAAGTTCTCGCCGCAAATACCAAATTTGAATCCACCTGTTCGAAGGCTGCTCTCGCATTCCTGTACATGAGCGGGATGCGATGACTGATGCTGCGATAATGCATCCTAGCCATGTCTGTACTACTGAGATGCTGAATGTATC
>JAGHTQ010000162.1 GCA_018065295.1 Candidatus Colimonas fimequi
AAGAAGATCATCGGCGACGAAGAACAGATCACTTGCAGACCTGCAGACACTCTCGAACCTGAACTCGAAACAATCAGAGAGAGCATCACTAGATGGGAAGAGCAGGATGAAGACGTTCTCACAGCTGCACTGTTCCTACAGGTTGCACCAACATTCTTCCAGAAGAGAGAAGAAAGATCAATGCCAACAGATCCTGGCATGTTCGGCGAAGACGTTGAGGGATATCCAGTATAAGATTAATAATTTGGCCCCGTGTTTATCACGGGGCTTTTTTGTTTGTTTTTACCAGGCGTTTGGTGTATAATGTTAAAGACTATAAAATCGACTAATTCTGACCAGAATTCAGTCTGTAGTCAAACACTATATATAAGAAAGAAACAGGAGAATAATAATGACGACAATAATCGTTGTAGTCGTTGTTGCACTGGTATTTTTTGTAGGCATTTGCGTGGCTACTTTCATGGTGTGGAAACGCGAAGAAGAAATGAGAACCGACAGCATCCGCTCTATCGAAGCCAATCTTCAGGAACTGGGCTATAGAATGACTGAAGATTTCGGCAGGAGCGCACGCAGATCCATTTCTTACACACCGACTATTGAGCCGCTGCCAGCTAGAGAGCACCAAGGCAGACACGGAGATCCATTCTATTGGACAAGAGACGTGGAGCCGGTGGTAGAAGAAACTCAAGCGTTTGTGGATCATGTGGCAGACCAGGTTGATGCTCCCGTAGCACAGCCTCCAGTTACAGAAGTGGCACCAGCAGTTGAGCCGGCGCCGGTAGAGACAGAGGATCTGCCTCAGGGCATTGAAGCCTTTTTCCCAAAGGGCCCCGCTACCGAAGCACCATCCCCTCAGCTTCCGCCAGAGCTTGAAGCTGCAGATGATGCTCTAGAGTATCCGGAGCACGAAGCGCAGGGCGAACTCAATGAGTTCGCATACGATGCTCCCGAAGAAGAATTACCAGAAGAAACTGACGACAGTTATTTGGATATAAGTAGTTTGGAGCAACTCATGAATGACGACATACATATCGACCTTGATGGTATCGATGTGCCGGAACTCATGGGAGGATATATAGCTGATTATTCAGCAGAAGAAATTCCGCAGCCAAGAGCACCAATCGGACGCGACATTGGCAGAAGTGGAAGGAGATATACAGCAGAAGAACTTGATATGCTGATTAAGGAATAATTTTAATCTTATCGAAGGAGAAAATGTATGTATTGTAAAAATTGCGGGAAGGAAGTTCCACAGGATTCTAGATTCTGTATGTTTTGCGGCACTCCTGTAGAAATCATCCCAGAAACAATCCAGACGCCAGAGCCAGCACCAGCACCAGCTGAGCCAGCTTTCGCACCAGAACCAGTGGCTCCTGTAAGAGAAGAACCACAGGCAACAGAAATTAGACGTGAAAGACCTGTCTTCGAAGAAATCAAATGGAATGTATCAGAATATCCAGACAGCAGTGATGTAATTCAGAAGACAGAAGATATCGATTTCAACTGGAATGCTAATCCAGCAGATATCCCTGAACCAGTAGCTAAGAGAGAACTCCGTAACAGACGTGCACAGGTAACTGCAGAACCTATGGACGAAGAATCAGAAATGATCAACATCATCAACGGAGCTTCACTTGAGAGCGAACTGTTCGGCGATGCAGAGATTCCAGAAGAAATGAGCGCAGCTGAGAGAATTGATAAGTTCTATACTTTTAACAGAAAGAACGAAGAATTCCAGCAGCTCCTTAACAGAGAATACAGCAAGGTTAAGTCAGGCAATGCAATTGGTGCAGAAATGACTATGGCAGACGAAATCGCTGCTGAACGTTTCGAATCAAGAGCAAACAGACCTAAGTCAATGGAAGACTTCCTTGAAGAAGAAGGCGTAGTTAAGCCATACCAGCCTAAGGCATTCGAATCAGATGTGCTCCAGAGAATCGAAGCTCAGGAAGCAGCAAGAGAAGCTAAGAGACTGGAAGAAGAAGCTAGAGCCAAGGCTCTGGAAGAAGCAAGAAGAGAAGCAGAGGCTAAGAAGCTTGCTGAGATCGAAGAAGCGCGCAAGGCTGCTGAAGCAGCTAAGCTGAAGGCTGAAGAAGAAGCTAGAGAAGCAGCACGTCTTGCAGAAGAAGCTCGTCTTAAGGCAGAAGCAGAAGCTAAGGCAAGAGCAGAAGAACTGGCAAGAAGAGAAGCTGAAGAAGCTAGAATCAGAGCAGAAGAAGAAGCAAGAAGAATTGCAGAAGAAGAAGCTCGCATCAAGGCTGAAGCAGTAGCAAGATATCAGGCTGCTGAAGAAGCTCGTATTAAGGCTGAAGAAGAACTCAAGGCTGCACAGGAAGCAGCTAAGATCAAGGCTCAGCAGGAAGCACGCAAGGCTGCAGAAGCACAGGCTAGATTTGAAGCTGAACAGGAGCAGAGAAGAATCGAAGCTCGCGAAGCTCAGCTGAAGCTTGAAGCAGATAGATTAAGATTAGAACGCGAAGCAAACGAAACAATCGCAGAGGAAGAAGCTCGTAAGATTATTGCACAGACTGCAAGAATGAGAGACGAAGAAGCTGCTAAGATTAAGGCCGCAGTTGCTTCACTGAGATCAGGCGCAGGTGTTGGTGCTGCAAGATCAGTAGCATCAAGCAAGGAAGTTGCTGAAGCTCACAGAGCTACACAGCAGCAGATCAGTGATATGGCTAAGGCTAGAAGCACATTCTTCGGCGGTTTCAGCATCGCTGACGAATTATCAAAGGACGAGGAGACTGTAGGTGATCTGTCATTTAACGACGTAGTAGAAACACCAGCACCAGCTCCTGCTCCAGAACCAGTAGTTGAACCAGTAGCAGAGCCATCATTTGACTCAATCTTCGACAAGACTCCTGCTAAGAAGGCAGAGCCTGTAATTGAGAAGGTAGAAGTAACTGGTAGAGATACAATGCTCAGAGGCGACCTGTCAGCAACAAGAGTAGTTGATAAGGACGCTATCATGTCTGGTATTTCAGATGCAACAATCAGCGCATCAAGAAAGCAGTTCGCAGACATGGCAAACGTTGCACCAACTCCAGCACCAGCTCCAGTTGATGAACCAACAATTGTTCCTGCACCAGTTAAGGCAGAGAGCAAGGTTTCAGATATCGACGATCTTCTTAGCCAGCTTGAAACTGTAGAAGACGACGTTGATGAAGAACTGGCAAGACAGGAATTCGACCAGATTCTTGAGAACGTAAGAACTGAAGACGAATTTGACTTCGACGATTTCGAAGACCTGCCAGATGAAGAACCAACAAGCGTACTTGATGACCTGGCACAGCTTGACGAAATCGGAAGCAAGCCAGCACCAGTTCCAGCTCCTGCACCAGTTGATGAGCCAACTATGGTATTCAACACTGCAAGAGTAGACGAACTTAAGGGCGTTCAGGATCTTAGCGGAACAAGAGAATTTGATTTCTCATTCCCAGATGACAAGCCAGCTGATGCTACTATCGTAATCGGTCAGGCACCAGCAGGATTCGAAGATCTGCCATCAAACGATTTTGACAGCTATGGCGAAGATATCGTTCAGCAGTCAAAACCTTTATATGAAGAAGTAGACGTACCAGCACCAGTAGAAGAACCAGCTCCAGCTCCTGCACCAGCTCCAATGAGCAAGAAGGAAATGAAGGCAGAAGCCAAGGCTGCCAAGGCTGCAGCTAAGGCAGAAGCGAAGGCTGCTAAGATCGCAGCTAAGGAAGAGGCTAAGGCTGAAGGCGGCAAGGGCAGCATCGTATTAAAGATCGTCCTGATTCTCCTTTGCTTAGTACTGGCAGCAGAAGTTGCAGGTATCGCTGTACACTTCGTAGCTCCACAGAGTAAGATTGCAGAACTGGTTGACACTCAGCTGAACACAGTACTCCACAAGATTACTGGTGATGACACTGACTACAGCGTATTCAGCGAAGAGAGAAGAACAGTTCCTCTTGACGACAAGACAACACTTATCGAAGCTAATGCTGACCTGAACTACCAGGGCAACATTAAGGACATCGTATGGAACAAGGACCTTAGATACACAGACGAAGATGGTCAGACTGTGTCAGACCTGGTCCTATCAATGCCGATTACAGAGGCTGAGTGGGGCAGAGATGCGGACAACTACTCAGTGTATTATGATGATAAGATCGTAGGCGAAGTTATCGCTTACGAATCATCAAGATATGCATGGCTCAATGGCGGTGACGAGAAAGTAATGGAATACATCGACAAGGAGTCAGGACTTTATTCTACACTGAAGCATAAGAAGAACGCAGGCTCAGGTACTTTCGAGCGTCTGGAAATCGGCGAAATAAGAACTGGCGGCAGCGCTTACTTCGTATGGGTTAACGAAGTTATGAGCGATCAGACCGTTAAGAAGGTTCTTAAGATGAACCCTGGCAAGGGTTACACTATGCTTATGTGCATGGCTTACACATTGGATAAATAGGAAATATTAAGGGAGTATTAATTTGGAAATTAATTTTAACAAGTTCAAAACTCAAAGAGAAAAGAAAGAACGTAAGGCGGGAAGAGAGGGCAAAGGCGGCGCTATCGCGTTAATCGTACTGGTTGTCATCGTTGCACTGTTCCTGAGCCTGATCGGTTTTATTACTGACTTCCTTTGGTTCAAGGAATTAGGTTATGTATCAGTATTCTTCACTAAGCTGTTCACACAGATTAAGATCGGTGCACCAGTATTCGTGATTGTAACACTGCTGGCATACATCTATCTCAAGTTCCTCAAGAGAGGATACCTGAAGAAGATCGAATCAAACGAAGCGTTAAACAACGGTAGACTCAACCTGATTTCATGGGGTCTTGCTGCTGCATTCGGTGCAGTTGCAACTTACACATCAGTAACTAGACTCTGGTTCGAAGGTCTGCAGTTCATTAAGAGTACAGACTTCGATATCAAGGATCCACTTTATAACATGGATATTTCATTCTATGTATTCAAACTTGGATTCGTTGAAGAAGTTAACCAGATTATTCTGGCGTTACTGATCGCATTCCTAGCAATCACTGTAATCTACTACGGTATTCTTATTACAATGAGAACTCCTTCATTCTTCGAAACTGAAGAAGACGAAGAAGAAGAGGAGGAAGAGGAAGAAGAATACGAAAGTGCAGAAGAATTCAAGGAGAATGGCGGATTTGACAACATCAACGACATGTTCAACTCATTCAGAGGAAACATGGGTGGTGGCAGCCCATTCGACAGATTTGTTAACAGAGGACCTAAGCCTAAGAAGAAGGCTAAGCCTCGTAGAGAACTTAACAACCAGAATCTGCACACTATCATTACTATCGCAGAGAAGCAGCTGATCATCGTTGGTGTTCTATTCTTCCTGATGGTAGGTGTACACTTCTTCCTGAAGCAGTACGAACTTCTCTTCGGAAGCACTGGTGCAGTATATGGCGCAGGATTCACTGATGTTAACGTTACACTTTGGATGTACAGAATCATCATGGGTCTCAGTGTGCTGGCAGCTATCGGCTTCGCAGTAGGTATCAAGAAGAAGTCAATCAAGCCTGCAGTTATCTTCCCAATCGCAATCGTAGTAGTTTGCGCGATCGGTATTGGCGCAGGCCTGTTGGTTCAGAACCTGATCGTAACTCCTGACGAAATCAACAAGGAGAGCAAGTATCTTGAGAGAAATATCGAGTATACTCAGTACGCTTACGATCTGAACAACGTTGATATGAAGAGTTTCTCAGCGAACCTTAAGCTGGAAGGCAAGGATATCGCTAACAACGCAGATACTATTTCAAACATCAGAATCAACGACTACAGTCCAGCTAAGAAGTTCTACAACCAGACTCAGTCAATCAGACAGTACTACGACTTTAATGACGTAGACGTAGACAGATATATGATCGACGGTGACTATACTCAGACCTTCCTGTCAGCTAGAGAAATCGACGAGAGCAAGATCTCAGACACATGGCTGAACAAGCATCTGAAGTATACACACGGTTATGGCGCTACTCTTTCAAGAGTAGACAAGATCACAGCAAGTGGTCAGCCTGACATGCTGGTAAGCAACATTCCACCTGAATCAGATTCACCAGAAATCGCTATCAAGCAGCCTGGCATCTACTTCGGTGAAATGACTAACAACTACGCTCTGGTTAACACATCAGAAGACGAATTCGACTATCCAGACGGCAACAGCAATAAGTACACTCAGTATGAAGGTAATGCTGGTATCAAGCTGAATCTGCTCAACAGATTCATGTTCGCTGTTAAGGAAAGATCACTGAAGCTTCTGGTATCAGGAAACATTAAGAGCAGCTCAAAGATCCTCATCAACAGAAACATCGAGAAGAGAGTTAAGCACATCATGCCTTACCTCCAGTATGAGAACGACCCATACATGGTAACTGTTGACGGTAAGCTTTACTGGATCATTGATGCATATACTTGCTCAAACAAGTATCCTTACTCAGAGCCATACTCAGACAACACAATCAACTACATCAGAAACTCAGTTAAGGTTGTAATTGATGCATATAATGGCGACACTAGCTACTACATCGTAGATAGTAACGACCCTATCGCTCAGACATTCAAGAACATTTATCCTAAGCTCTTCAAGAACTTAGAAGATATGCCAGAAGGTCTGGTAGCACACATCAGATATCCTAATACAATGCTTAACATTCAGGCTCAGGTTTACCAGAGATACCACATGAACGACGTTAAGGTATTCTACCAGAACGAAGACTTATGGGAAATCTCAAGTGAAATCTACGGCACTGAAGAGCAGCAGATGGAACCTAACTACTACATCATGAAACTTCCTGGTGAGAAGCAGGCTGAGTTCGTTAACTCAATCCCATTCACACCTAAGGACAAGAAGAACATGATGGGTCTGCTGGTTGCTCGTAATGACGGCGATCAGTACGGCAACCTGGTACTGTATCAGATGCCTAAGAGCAAGACTGTATATGGTCCAATGCAGGTAGAAGCTCAGATTGACCAGAATACTGAAATCTCTAAGGAATTCTCACTTTGGAGTTCAGCAGGTTCAAACTACAGCAGAGGAAACATGTTCGTAATTCCTATCGAGGACTCAATCCTCTACGTAGAGCCTGTATATCTGGAAGCTACAAATTCAAGTATCCCAGAAGTTAAGAGAGTTATCGTTGCATATGGCGACCAGATCGCATATGAATCAACTCTTGCTGATGCACTTAACTCACTCTTCGGTGACGGCAGTGCTACAAACTCAAGTGACAGCGACGATAGCAATGCTGACTCAGGTGATAAGCCACTGACTCAGGCTGAAATCATCGAGAAGGCACAGAATGCTTACGACAAGGCACAGGATGCACTTAAGGACGGCAACTGGGCTAAGTACGGCGAATACATGAATAAGCTTGAGAAGTATCTGAAGCAGCTTAGATAATAGAAGAAATTGAACAAAAATGTCCCAGAGTTGCCTGCTTTGCTGTGCAACTCTTCGACATTTCTACAAATGGTGTTAAGATAAATAGATTTGAAAGGACAGAACAATGCTATCATACGATTTAGACAAAATGCTGTTCACAATTCCAGCAGATAAGCACAAGCCAGAAGATCTGACTGCAATTCTGACAGCTCATCCAGAAATTAAGTTCGTGTCTGTAGTTGGTATCGACGTTGGTGGACACGATACTGACGAGAAGATCCCTGTTGAAGAGTTCCTCAGTGACATCAAGAAGTTCCTGACTCACGGTGTTCAGACAGACGGCTCATCAGTAGTTCTTCCTAAGATTGCAAACCTGAGTAACGCTAAGGTTGATATTATTCCTGACACATCAGTTAACTGGTTCGTTGACCACAACTTCAACTATCCAGATCCAATGACTGGTCTGCCAGTAGGAACACTGAGAATTCCATCATCACTTGTTCATAACGACTCATTCAAGGTTGG
>JAGHTQ010000023.1 GCA_018065295.1 Candidatus Colimonas fimequi
TGCTAACCCTATGGCCAATAATGTAAGCAATGTAATTAATGACGATATTATTCTTGTTAAACTTAAACAGGATTTTATAAGAAATAAATGTGATGGCACACTCATGCCATTTCTCAAATGTCTTCGTGACTCCAAGATTATTGTTCCAATGACAATGGATATGTCAGAGGCAGATCTTGCTAAGATGGAGTCAGCAGCAGATGGTGAATCTATCGAACTTACAGACGAAGTTAAACTGCGTCCTGAAATCCTTGCCGGAGGAGATAAGAAGTTTTTCCCAGTATTCACAATGGAGAAATACATTCCTGCAGATTTCGCAGATAGTCATTCACTTATGACAATGCCTATGGTAGCAGCTCTTAACATGGCCCATAGAATTGATGGATTAAATGGAATCGTAATCGACGCTTTCACACATTCAGTTGGACTGCCATTTGCTTTAGCAGATAGAATTTATATGCTTGGCGATATGGATAAGGCTGATAAAGAGGAATAGAAAGCTCAGAATATCCCTAGTCGTGGGATTTATGGAACAATAAGGATATTTTGCCCGGCGGAGCGATTATCTACTTGACTGGCACAACCCCTTGTGGTTTAATAGGACAGATGAAATTTTAAGAACACAAGATATAAGAGGATTATAATGACAAACAAGAGATTATTCATTAGATTAGAAGAACTTACAGAAGCACAGGGCGAGCGACTGGCGAGCCTTGGTATTGATGTTTCTTTATTTAATGGTTGTTATATTTTACCCGGTTTCACAGATGTACATGTACATTTAAGAGAACCGGGTTTTTTGTATAAAGAAACAATCGCAACAGGAACATTAGCAGCAGCTGCTGGCGGATTCACAGACATCTTAAGTATGCCAAACCTGAATCCTGTACCAGATAGCGTAGAACATCTGCAGGTGCAGCTTGATGCTATTGTTAAGGATGCTGTTGTTCACACATATCCATATGGTTCAATCACAGTTGGTGAAATGGGCGAGGAACTGGCTGACCTTGAAGGTATGGCTGAGAATGCAGTTGCTTTCACAGATGATGGCAAGGGCGTTATGTCAGATGAATTCATGAAGGAAGCTATGATCAGATCTAAGGAACTTGGCAAGCTTATCGTTGCTCACTGCGAAGATGAGAACTATCCAAGAGAAAGCCCAGAAGCAGAATTCATGCAGCTGGAACGTGACCTGAACCTGGTTCGTGAAACAGGATGTCCATATCACATGTGCCACGTATCAACATGGCAGTCAATGCAGCTGATCAGAACAGCTAAAGAAGAAGGTCTTGATGTAACAGTTGAAACTGCACCGCATTACCTTGTTCACAGCAAGAAGACAATTGAAGATCACGGCAGATTCAAGATGAATCCACCTATTAAAGATGAAGCTGATAGACTGGCACTCATTGAAGCTATCAAGGATGGCACTATCGACATGATCGCAACTGACCATGCTCCACACAGTGCAGAAGAGAAGGAAGGCGGTTTCGCTAAGGCAGCATTCGGTATCGTTGGCCTGGAAACTTGCTTCCCAATTATGTACAAGTACATTGTTGAAGAAGAAATCATCACACTGGATAAGCTTATTGAAATGATGTACGTTAATCCTAGGGAGCGCTTCGGATTTGAAGCACCATCGATTGACGCAATTCTCGATTCAGAATTCTGCAATTTTGCAATCTGGAATCTGGACGAAGAATATACAGTTGACCCTGAAGAATTCAAGACAATGGGTCGCAGCACACCATTCGAAGGAATGGACGTTAAGGGCAGATGCCTGATGACAGTAGTCGACGGCGAAATCGTATACAAGAGGTAAGAAATGAAGCAGATGAATTTAACAATCCTCAGTAATGAATGCATTGCAGAGGACATTTACAGAATGGTATTCGAAACTGGCGAAATGCTGGTAGAGAAACCTGGTCAGTTCATCAACATCAAGATTGACGGCTTCTTCCTGAGAAGACCGATCTCAATTAGCGACTGGACTGATAACACACTCACTATTATTTACAAAGTTGTCGGCGCAGGCACTGAAGTAATGAAGGAAATGACAGCAGGTCAGGTTTTGGACGTACTTCTTCCACTGGGTAACGGATTCGATATTATGCAAAGTGGTGAGCGTCCACTTCTGGTTGGCGGCGGCGTTGGCGTGCCACCTATGTTTGGCGTAGCTAAGGAGCTTATCGCTGCAGGCGTTAAGCCAGTAGTAGTAATGGGTTTTAACGAAGAAAGCCAGATTTTCCTTGCCGAGGATTTTGAAGCTATCGGTGCTGAGGTTCATATTGCAACTGCTGACGGCAGCGTAGGAACTAAGGGATTTGTTACAGACGTTGTGAAGGATCTGGAATACACTAGCATCTTCACTTGCGGACCATTACCAATGCTCCGCGCACTTGACTCATGTGCTCCCGCTGAAATTCCAGGATGGTTCAGCTTCGAAGAGAGAATGGGATGTGGATTCGGAGCATGCATGGGATGCTCATGCAAGACTAAGTACGGCAATAAGAGAATTTGTAAGGATGGCCCAATCCTGGAGAGGGGTGAAATCATATGGTAGATATGAAAGTTAACCTTTGCGGAATCAAAATGGATAACCCAGTAATGGCCGCTAGCGGAACATTCGGATACGGTAAGGAATTCGCAGAGTTATATGATATTAATATGCTGGGATCATTCAGCTTCAAGGGAACAACTCTTGAGCCTAGATTCGGCAATCCGCTTCCAAGAATCGCAGAGTGCGAAGCAGGTCTCATTAACTCAATCGGTCTTCAGAACCCTGGAGTAGATGACGTAATCGCCAAGGAACTGCCAGAGCTTGCTAAGATTTTTAACAAGCCTGTTATGGCTAACGTTGGCGGATCATCAGTTGAAACTTACGCAGAAGTAAGTGGCAAGATCGATAAGTGTGAGCAGGTAGGCTGGATTGAAGTTAATGTATCATGTCCTAACGTTCACGACGGAGGCATGGCATTCGGTACTGACCCTGGCGTTGTTCAGGAAGTAACTGAAGCAGTTAAGGCAAACACAACTAAACCAGTTATCATTAAGCTGTCACCAAACGTAACTGATATCGTATCAATTGCCCAGGCTGCTGAGCGCGGCGGCGCTGATGGCGTATCACTTATTAACACAATGCTGGGTATGGGAATTAACCTTAAGACTGGTAAGCCAGTTATCGCTAACAAGATGGGCGGTTTCTCAGGTCCTGCAATTTTCCCAGTGGCAGTTAGAATGGTATATCAGGTTTACGAAGGCACTGGACTTCCTATCGTAGGTATTGGCGGTATCCAGACAGCCGAGAATGTAATCGAAATGATGATGGCAGGAGCTACTGCAATTCAGGTGGGCGCAGCAAACCTCGTTGACCCATACACTTGCAAAAATATCATCGAACAGCTTCCTGCAGTTATGGATAAATACGGTATTGATAGTTTAAGCAGCATTATCGGAGGTGCACATTAATGGGAAAAGACGTAATCATCGCTTGTGATTTCTCATCAGAGAAGGAAACACTGGAATTCCTGGATAAGTTCCAGGGCAAGAAGCCATTTGTTAAGATCGGCATGGAACTTTATTATGCTGAAGGTCCACAGATGGTAAAGAAGTTAAAGGAGAGAGGACACCAGATCTTCCTTGATCTGAAGCTTCACGATATTCCTAACACAGTTAAGAAGGCTATGAACGTTCTTAGCAAGATGGACGTAGATATGTGCAACGTTCATGCTGGCGGAACAATCAAGATGATGGAAGCAGGTCTTGAAGGCCTGACTAGAGAAGATGGCACTAGACCACTTCTTATCGCTGTAACTCAGCTGACTTCTACAACTGAAGAAAGAATGCAGGAAGACCTTCTTATCGGTAGCGACATGAAGACAGTTGTTAGCCACTATGCAATGAACACTAAGAAGGCTGGCCTTGACGGTGTTGTATGCTCACCACTGGAATCACCAGAAGTACACGAACTTTGCGGTAAGGAATTCCTGACAGTAACTCCTGGTGTAAGATTCGCAGACGACGCAGTAGGCGATCAGGCTAGAGTAACTACACCAGCTAAGGCTAAGGAACTTGGCTCAGACTACATCGTAGTTGGCAGAAGCATCACTGCTGCAGCAGATCCAGTAGCTGCATATGAAAGATGCCTGGCAGAATTCGTAGACTAAAAATATGAGTCGATGCCAAGGCTAAAGCAATGGCACACGACAGATTGGAGTATAAATGAGACATTTAATCGATATCATGGATCTGACTATTGAAGAGATCCAGGAATTAATTGACACAGCAAACGACATCATCGCTAACCCTGATGACTATGCTGAGAAGTGCAAGAGAAAGAAGCTTGCAACACTGTTCTTCGAGCCATCAACAAGAACTAGACTCAGCTTCGAAGCAGCAATGTACGAACTGGGCGGTAACGTTCTGGGTTTCAGCGAAGCACAGAGCTCATCAGCTGCAAAGGGTGAAAGCGTAGCGGACACTATCAAGACTGTTGGCGCTTACGCTGACATCATCGCAATGAGACACCCTAAGGAAGGTGCTCCAATGGTAGCAAGCATCAGATCAGATGTTCCTATCATCAACGCTGGTGACGGTGTCACAACCATCCAACACAGACACTGACAGACCTTCTTACTATTAATAGAACAAAGGGTCACTTTGACAACATTACAATCGGTTTTTGCGGAGACCTTAAGTTCGGTCGTACAGTTCACTCACTGATGAACGCAATGTCAAGATACAAGAACGTTAAGTACGTTCTCATTTCACCAGAAGAACTGAAAATTCCTGAATACTTAAGATATGGCCTTCTTGAAGGACACAACATTGAGTACGTTGAAACAACAGATTTAGAAGCAGTTATGCCTGAGCTTGACATCCTTTA
>JAGHTQ010000244.1 GCA_018065295.1 Candidatus Colimonas fimequi
ACAACATCAGAAACAACTGCAGCGAAAACTGAAACAAGCGCAAGCGCGACAAGTAAGGCAACAACTAAGGCCCAGGAATCAGCAGCTGCATCAACACAGGATAAGACAAGTGGTACATCAAATGGCTCCGCGGGAATCGTAGCCGGCCAGACTGAACAGACTACTAAGGCAACAACCAAGAGCACAACTAAGTCAACAACAAAGGCTGCGACTGAGTCAACTGCTAAGGCGACAACAAAGAGTACAACTAAGGCGACTACCAAGGCAGCGACCGAGTCAACAACAAAGAGCACAACTAAGGCAACAACTAAGGCCGCAACGGAGGCCACTGCAAATGCCTCGGCCGGAAACGCTGCAGAGTCCACAACCAAGCAGGCGACTAAGGCAACTACCAAGGCAGCAAGCGAAGGGGCAACTAAGTCCGCAACCAAGGCCTCAACAGAAGCAACAACTGAGGGTGCGACAGCAAGCTCTGATGGAACTCAGGCAGCTGGCGAAGGCGAGGCTGAAGAAGAACTTCCAGAGAGCGTACAGGCAATACTCGATGACGTTGTTGGCAGCGTAGAACAAGGTGCAACTATTGTAGGCCATCAGGGAATCGTTAAGACGAATGAGAAGAATGAACTTTTGCTTGAATTTAGAAATGGCGATGAACTGAAACTTGGCCAGGTTGTTACAGGTGAAGACGGAACGGTAGAAGTCGTTGTGGATAATGCCAGCAACGCGCAGAACGCTGACAATGCGGTCACAGCCAAGAAAGCCGAGAAGGCCAACAAGTACAAAGGCGAGAGCAAGCGAGATAAGGGAATAATCGCACTGTTAATTCTAGTAGGCTTATTGATTATATGGAACGTAGTTCTTACAATAAAGGTAAGAGGCAGAAAAGAAAGAGAAGATAAAGAAGAGTAAGGAGATTGGAGTATGAAAGTATTAATTCTTAACGGAACAGCAAGACCTAACGGTAATACCGTAATTGCAACAAGAGAAATGACTAAGGTCTTCGAAGCTGAAGGCATTGAAGTCGAAGAAATCCTGGTAGGCAAGATGGATATTCGTGGCTGCATCAGCTGCGACACATGCTGCGAAACTGGCGTATGTGCAATCAATGACATTGTTAACGAAGTTGCACCTAAGCTTGAAGAAGCAGATGGCCTTGTTCTGGCATCACCAGTTTATTACGCATCAGCTAATGCTACTCTCACTGCTCTTCTCGATAGATTATTCTATAGCAACCATGCAGACAAGACTATGAAGGTGGGAGCAAGCGTTGCATGTGCTAGAAGAGGTGGCACAACAAACACATTCGACAGACTGAACAAGTACTTCACTATTTCAGGAATGCCTGTAGCATCAGGTCAGTACTGGAATGGTATTTTCGGAACATCTGTTGGCGAAGCTGACGCAGACGAAGAAGGCAAGCAGCAGATGAGAACTCTGGCGAAGAATATGGTCTTCCTTATGAAGAGCATCGCCCTTGGTAAGGCTGAATACGGCCTGCCAGAAGTAGAAGAGTTTATCCCGACTGACTTCATCAGATAATAGGAGGTCCGTATGAGAAAGAAATTATTGAGCATCGCTTTATCGGCAGCCATGGCTGCATTCTTAATTCCGGCTAGCGCATTTGCTGCGACACAGACAATTACAATGGAAATTGCCCCTGAAGAACCTATCGTAACAGAGAGCGATGAAGGTCCAGCTAATTACTATATTAGCGAAGAACTAGATAAGGAGCAGATTGAGGCTGCGGAGGCTGACGCAAGCGAATCACAGACTGCCCAGCATTGGGAAGAATTAGCTGGCGAGGACGCTGACAAAGTACTTATGTCTCTGGATGAAATAAACCAGGTTAACATGATGGCTCTTGGAGAGTCAGAGACTAACATGTATGACATCGAGCAGCTTGGCGGCGAATACGATGCTGATGAGCTGGCTAAGAGCCTTGCAGGGACAAATTACGATACAGATAGGGATTTATATGTCGACGGCGATAAAGTCGACAGAGAGGCGTATTTTGGCACTCTGAAGACTGCAATAAACACTACAGGCTACACTGGAACATGCACTCCTAGATATGCGGTAGCTGTAGCAAGAACAGATGTTAAGCCATGGCCTATAAACGGTGTTTGCACATGGTCAGATGAAGACCCGGCTGAAGAAATCGATGGAGCAGCACTGGATGTTAACGAGCCGTTCGTAATCAAACAGGTTTGTACTGTTAACGACGTGGAATTCTACTGGGGATACACTACAAACAGCACTGGCTGGGTTAAGGCTAAGCACCTTGCAGTGTGCGAAGATATTGACCAGTGGACTGACGCATGGAAAGTTGACGCCGAGAGCAAGGCCTTCATAAC
>JAGHTQ010000115.1 GCA_018065295.1 Candidatus Colimonas fimequi
TCCGAAGTAGTATCTGCAGCCGTTTCTGATTGCTGAGATTGCAAATGCTTCGTTACCCTTCATAAGTCTTTTTTCGCCCATTTGCTTCTACTCCTCTTCCTTATATACTGAAATTGCGCCTTCTGGACACATCAGACCGCAGCCGATACATCCGATACAAGCTTCTTCGTTAATAACTGTTGCTGCATGGTAACCCAGTGCATTTACTTCAGTTTCGTCTAAACCGAGAACGTTCTTAGGGCATACTGTGATGCACAGTTCGCAACCCTTACATCTTTCTCCTTTGATCTTTACTATTACCTTAGACAAGATTTACCTCACTCCTTTTGTCTTATATATTAGTTTTGTTGCATATCACAAATATTTAATAGCTCATTTTGTTCTCACGTACCAAAAAATAGTATTATTTCCCAACGTGCAACAGTCATATTTTAATCAATCTACATTGAAATTTCAACGATTATTTGAAATTAAATGTGTATACTTTCCTGTACAATCAACGCGATAGTTATCTGACAAATTCACTAAAAAAAGGATTTTATGTCCTATCAACATAAAATCCTATCTTTTGCCAATTATTTTGTTTGTTTTTATGATTTTCTTGTATACAAAGTACTAAATCGCCATCTTGTTCTTCTATGCATACTTATATTTCTTCCTGAACGCCAGGATAAATATCACAGACAGAGCGAACGCCAGCACTTCTGCTGCGCAGGTTGAAATCCAGATTCCGTCAACGCCAAGGAATACCGGCAGGATAATTACCGCACCCAGTCTGAACACGAAGGTTCTTACTATGGAGATAATTGCCGATATAATTCCGTTGTTCAGGGCTGTGAATAAGCCCGAACCGAATATGCCAACACCTGCGAACAGGTATGTGAACGAATAAATAATATATGCTCTGATTGTTAACTCTGATAGCTGGGGATCATACCCCACGAATATATTACATACAAGTCTAGCAGTAAGAAGTGATAACACAGTTATCAAAATTCCTCCGCCGCACATAAGCTTCATGCTCTTAGCAAACACATTCTTAAGCTCGTTATGTGTCTGAGCCCCGAAGTTATAGCTGATAATTGGAGCTGTACCTTGCACATACCCCAGAAACAACGCCACAAATACGAAGCTGACATACATTATTACTCCATAGGCTGCAACGCCATCTTCCCCAGCGTATTTGATAAGCTGGAGGTTAAACACGATTGCAATAAAAGACATGGCAATATTGCTGGCAAGCTCAGAACAGCCGTTAGTGCATGTCTTAAGAAGCACCCTGCCATAGAATTTTGTTCTAACCAATTTCAGTGTGCTGTCATTTTCCCTTATGAAATAAACGAATGATACTATCGCTCCCACGAATTCTCCAGCGACTGTCGCCCATGCAGCACCTACAATGCCCCCGTCCATTATGCCAACAAACACAACGTCGAGTACCATGTTTGTTACTCCAGCAAGAACTGTCATATAGAAACCAAGCTTAGGCTTCTCCGCAGTAATAAAGAAGCTTTGAAACATATATTGGAGCATGAACGCAGGCATGGATATCATGCTAATACGTCCATATACAACGCAATCACCAAGCATGTTAGCGTCAGCGCCAAGAAGCAGTGCTACAGGTCGCATGAAAATGGCACCAACTACTGCGAATATAACGCCCAGGACGAGGCCAACTATTGTAAGGAACGAAAAGTATTCCTTTGCAAGATCAGACTTGCCCTCGCCCATGGTCTTGCCAACAATCGCACTACCACCGGTACCGATCATGAAACCAGCAGCAGCCAGCACCATGATGAATGGCATGATCAGATTCAGGGCAGCGAATGGTGTTTTGCCAGCGAAGTTGGATACGAAGAAACCGTCAACCATTCCATAAACGGAAATAAAAATCATCATCGCCATTGATGGCGCTGTGAATCTCAATATTCGTTTGTACGTGAAATGATCTGATAGTTTAATCCTGTCCATCTAATTCCTTTTTTCTTCTGTGCGCTTCTCTTTTGTGTTCTTTTCTTCGTTGTTCTATTTCATGAAGTATTCGCAGTTCTTCCATATAACCAGCGGTAATAATACCTGCTGGCAACGCAATAACCGCAATTCCTACAAACGCCGTAAGCATTGTCACTAGTTTACCAACAGTTGTTACAGCTACCAGATCTCCGAAACCTATGGTTGTAAGCAGAATTGTCGACCAGTAAAGGGCGTCGAAGAAACTGTCGAAAGTCTCAGGTTCAACCTGAAAAATTACAATTGCTGATACGAAAATATATACACTGGCCAGTTCCACAACGGCCAAGAGACTTCCCTTCTGGCTTTCGATAGCTTTGAGAACCAATTTCATCTGCTTCGAGTATCTGAAGATTCTAAGTACTGACAGTACACGCATTGCTCTGACCAATCTGAACAATCTGAATGCCTTCAGACCAGGGTATATAACCATCACGCATGGGACAATCGAAATGAAGTCTACGATTGCCATAAACGTAAATGGGTATCTGACAAACGAAGATATTCCCTTCTTGCCAAATAAAAAGTCAGCAGTAATCCATCGAACAAGGTAGTCTGTTATGAAAACAACAGCTACTAATTTCTCAATGTACATGTAGAAATCCGGTTCCTCTTTCATGCAAAGGGGTGCAATACTAATAAGGATAACGATAATCATGAAGATATCGTAGGCCTTCTGAAGCTTCGTATTCTGTGTATGCGGTCTAACTATCTGATATAATTGCTCTCTTATACCCATATCCACGACAAATTACCCCCTAATAAGCTCTACAAACGTCTCTACGCTTTCCTGTGTGCCTGCAATGATATCTCCACGCTTGGTGAAATCTGGTAACTCCAAATTAAAGTTTATCACCTTACCTCCAGCTTCCTCACAGATAACGATTCCTGCCGCCATATCCCATGCCTGGAGCACTTTTTCAATATATAAGCCATATCTGCCCGCTGCAACATAGCAAAGGTCAAGAGCTGCAGATCCTGAACGGCGAATATCCATGGAAACAGTGAGCACCTTGGACATAAGTTCTAATGTTTCTTCCTTAAATTCAGGATTATACGGTGATGTTCCCACTGACACCAGCGTATTCTTAAGGGGCAGATCAGTAACGTGAATTGGCTTACCGTTAAGCCATGCACCCTGACCTCTCTCAGCCTCGTAGCATTCATCCATAAACGGATTATAAACGATACCCCATACCAGCTTGCCATACTCAGCATATGCTACTGAAATGGCGCTAAGACCTGTGCCGTGAACGAAGTTGGCAGTGCCATCGATAGGATCGATGATAAACATCTTGTCCGAGATTGTCTGTGCGTCCTTTTCCTCGCAAAGGAATGTAGCGTCAGGCGCCACCTGGCTCAGTTTCTCCATAAGAAAATCCTGAGTTGCAGTGTCGTATGACGTAACCAGGTTTCTGAAGTCAGTCTTCTCTTCTACTCTCAGGTTCTTTACCTCCAGCAGACGCTGGCCGGCTTCGATAATAATCTTCTTGCTTTTTTCTCTCATAATATACACCTCATAGACTATCATAGACTAACACAGCGTTCAGGTTCAAGTACTATTCTCGTTACCAAGTCCCGCCTCCGTCCCCAAGCAATAAAAAACCCAGTCTATTGACTGGGTTTATATTGCTTGGTTGCGGAGGCAGGACTTGAACCTACGACCTCCGGGTTATGAGCCCGACGAGCTACCAACTGCTC
>JAGHTQ010000252.1 GCA_018065295.1 Candidatus Colimonas fimequi
CTTCCACTTAAGCTGCATGATTGCTGTACTCATGATGCAGATGCTCAGCATTGTATGTGATGATGGATATGATGCTTCAAGTGTTCCCTCCAGCATAACTGGTCTGTAGTTGATAGCGAACTTGTCGAAGAGAACGTAGCAAGCAAGAACCAGAACGTAGAAGCAGCCCAGGATGATGATGTCCTTATCAACCTTAAACAGGCTCTTTCTTGTTACCAGCTGGAATACTCCAACGAATCCGAAGAAGGCTGCAATAAGCAGTGAGAAGATTCCCAGAATATTAGTCAGATCGTACCAGATCATGTGAATTCCGATCTTGTTTGCAAAGAAAATATTGATACCTGCCATACCAACTCTTGACTGGAGTGGTCCTACTGGCTGAATGTCAATGTGTGAAACTACAATTGTATATACAACGAACACTACGAAAAGTGCCGCTGGAATTACTATATTATTCTTCTTATTTAAATTGCCCATAATTATCCACCTCTTTCACTCGTCTCAAATTATACAATGGACCCACGTCAATGTCCACCGACAAAATAACGAGTGTTGCTACCTATATATAGATAATAATTCATAAATATGTAGATTTGTTGATAATTACTCAATTTATATTTGCATTATCCTTGCTTTATAGTTATTAGTCATTTAAACTAAAAATGTAAAATATTTTTCGCAAAATTGGTGACTAGATGAGTAAATCTTTTTATGAGCTTCTCCTAGAGAGAAACAAAAGCTACGAAGACGGCCCTGCTCTTTGTCAAATGATGAAGACAGGCAACTTAAGAACAATTAACTATTCAGAGATGTACAAGCTTATTGATAAGTACTACGACGTGCTTAAGTCAACTGGCGATTATCAGCCAGGCGACCGTATCGGTATCTGCGGCGCAGCATCACCTGAATGGGTAATCGCATTTTTCGCAATTTCTAAGATCGGCTGCACAGTTGCGTGCATCGACCACACTTATCCAACTTCTGAAATGCAGAAGATCACTAAGAAGGCACAGCTTCGCGGTATCTTCATGACAGATGCAACATATCCTGTTCTTCAGGATCCACTGGATGGTGTGAATTTCTATAGACTTGAAGATGCTTCCGTTATATCAACAGCTGAGAGAAATCCAGAAACTCCTGTTGTTTATCCAGAAGCAGGAATCCTGATTTTCTCTTCAGGTACAACATCAACAGCTGCTGGTATTCTTCACGAAGCTGAGAATATCGTTTGGCCTGTTGACCACATTCTGGTGGCTAATGGCGTTAACACTCATAACGAGCGTTTCATGGCATTCCTGCCAAACAGCCACATCTACGGCACATGCGGACAGCTGATTGCTCCTATTCTTTATGGATGCCCTGCCTGCTATCTTGAAGAGCTGAGTGCAGCTTGCATTCTGGGAGCCTTCGAAGCCTTCCAGCCAACAATTTTCCTGGGCGTTCCTAAGGTTTACGAACTCCTCCAGGGCAACATCGATTCTAAGATTCACGCTAAGAAGGCAACAAGCATGCTGTTTAATGCCCTGTTCCCACTTTGCTTGAAACTGAGACAGAAGACTGGCATCAACCTGGGCCAGTATATTTTCAAAGCTGTGAAGGATGGTCTCGGCGGCCGCGCAGACGTTATGCTTAACGGCGGCGCACCTCTTAATAAGGAGACTGCAGAATTTTACTTCGGCGTAGGTCTCAGACCTCTGAACACTTACGGCGCTACTGAGACTTCAGTACCTACCCTGGGTAACTTCGGCAAGAACATCACTATGGACACTTGCGGTCGTCCATATAAGAACGTTGAGTTCAAGATCTCAGAGGACGGCGAAATGCTCATCCGCTCACCTTATCTTATGATCGGATATTTCAACGAACCTGAACGTACAGCTGGCGCTTACACTGACGACGGCTGGTTCAAGTCAGGTGACCTTATCGAACTTGACGAACACGATAACATCGTAATTAAGGGTCGTGCTAAGGAGAACATCGTTCTCTCAACTGGTAAGAAGGTTGGCCCAGACGAAATTGAATTTAACTACACCGGACTTCCTGGTGTTAAGGACTATACAGTAAGCGGCATTCCTGTTGAAGGCGGATACGACGAAGTTCATGCTTTCGTAGTTGCTGCTGACGGCGTCAGCGAAGCAGAAGTTGAGAAGGCGTTCATGGACAAGAGTGCTGACTCACCTCTCATCATGAAGCTTCAGGGCGTTCACTTCATGGACGAAATTCCACGTACTGCTGTTGGTAAGCCTAAGAGATTCGTTTTGCGCAAAATGGTCATGGAGGGCAAAGATCTCAAGTCCTCTGCCCCTGCACCAAAGGTAGACAAAAACGAATCAACCATCGAAGAGAAGGTTTACTACGCTGTTCAGAAAGTTACTGGCGCATCAGAGTTCACAGACGACTCTCGTCTGTTCCACGATTTAGCACTGGATTCACTTTCTGCTATACAGCTTTGCACACTTCTTGAAGATCTGACTGGTGTTCGCGTTGACGACCACACTGATAAGAATTCAACTGTAGGCGACGTCATCGCAGTTGTTAAGAATCCACCTGCTGGATCAACAAAAAAGAAGGACAACCGCAGCTTCCCTCTGGAGAAAACTGCAACTGACATGAAGATTCTCCGCTGGGCACTGAACATCGTGAAGAGTCGTCATCACGTTACAGTTAGCGGCATCGAGAACATTCCTGCTGAAGGCGGCTACGTTCTGTGCGCTAACCATGTATCAAACTTCGACTTCCTGTACCTCACATGCCACATGGATGATGCTAAGTTCGAACATCTTGGCACTATGGCTAAGCAGGAACTGTTCAAGGATAAGTTCTTTAACAACATGCTTTGCAGAATGGGTGGCATGATTCCTATCGACAGAGGTGGTTCTGTTGCCGACTCAATGGCAGTTATCGACAAGAAACTGAACGAAGGCTGGGGCATCGTTGCATTCCCAGAAGGCACTCGTTCAACTAGCGGCAAGCTTATCGAGTTCAAGCACGGTCCTGCAATGCTGGCATTTAATGCTGGTGTTCCAATCGTGCCATGCTACACCGAAGGTGGCTTCGAAGCGTACCCTAACACTCAGGCTCTGCCA
>JAGHTQ010000144.1 GCA_018065295.1 Candidatus Colimonas fimequi
TCAACAAGAACGCAGATGCTCCAATCTTCGAAGTAGCTGACCTTGGTATCGTTGGTGACGTTAAGGCTGTAATTCCTAAGCTTTATGAAGGACTTGTTAAGTACAACAAGGAACACGAAATCAACTAATTTGATTTTACTAACCAATAAAATATTGGGACCGGTATTACCGGTCCCTTTTTATTTTTTGCAGCTGTATTGGCGATGAGCCTGAAATTTACTGAGGGGAGATAGGCGTATGCTGACTGTAGATTGCATCTGATTCATCCCTCGTATACTTATAATCCGTTAGGACCATTTACCGTTGTGCATGTCCTCGGAATGGAGAATTGCAGCTGTTCGAAAGGCTAGCTCCCGCTAACTGGCGCACAAACTCGGGCAAGCCCTCAAACATGTGCTTTCAGTCTTAACGCTCCGCCAACCTTTAGCCCAGGCAATTCTATCCACCCCTGCGGAGGCAAACGGTAAATGGTCCCAACCGAACAAGTATACGAGGGATGAATCAATACATTTCAGTCAGCATACGCCTACCTCTCAATCTATAAAGGCTCATCGTCAATACAGCGAAAAATATAAGGGGTCGCAAATACCGGCCCCAATAGGTGCTAGTGTGGTTGTAATACCAAATGTCGGCCTTTAAGAAATCTGCGTTGGTTGAAAGGCCGAGATTATGGCGTGAAATGTCAAATTTTGCATAAAAAGTGAAGAGTGTTCGGCCTTTTGATTATGAGAACTAAATGAAAGGCCGAGCGATTGCGTTGAGAAGGGCAGAATTGGCAAAAATGTCGGCTTTTCGGGGGGCCGGCGAAGACAAAGGGCCGACATTTGGTCCCTGTTTTGGACTCCCGTCCATCTATGGTATAATCAACCTAGGAGGAATGTGTACATGAATATTACAGTTTATCTTGGAGCAACCGAAGGCAACAATCCGCAGCTGAAGGCGAAGGTGGCCGAGCTGGGAAATTGGATTGGCGCTAACGGACATAGATTGGTATATGGCGGTTCGAAGGTTGGCCTTATGGGCCACCTGGCACTTGCGGCACTTGATGCTGGTGGTGAGGTTATCGGAGTTGAGCCGAAGTTTTTTATTGATCAGGAAGTTCAGCTTGATGAAGTTACTGAGCTGATTGTGACTGAGACCATGGCGGAGCGAAAGACTAAGATGGTTGAACTGGGTGAGGCATTTATTGCTTTCCCAGGGGGCACAGGAACTTTGGAAGAAATCGCTGAGATTATGTCGATGCAGGCACTTGGAATGATCGATGCACCTTGTATTTTTTATAATTTAAATGGGTATTACGATCACATGAAGGGCCATCTAGAGAACATGATCAAGATGGGGCTGTCAACTGAAGAGAAACAGGCGGGAATTTATTTCCCAACAAGTCTAGCAGAAATCGTTGAAATACTGCTATAATGCGGGTATAGGATACATCTTTGATTAAGGTGAATAGATATGAAGATTAAATGTAGTTATTGCGGCAGCATGTTTAACGACACAATGGAGAAATGCCCTAATTGTGGTGCTCCTAATGAAGGCGTCGTAAGAACAACCAAGACACAGCCGCAGACAATTGAAGAATTGGCCCAGTGGTACAAGGATAGAGGACTTCCTCCATACGAGACTACCAGGTTTTTTATCGGCCAGAATTACACTGGCAAGAGAGCTTTCGGTATTTATAAGGACCAGAAGACTGGCAACTTCGTTGTATATAAGAACAAGGACAGCGGTCAGCGCGCTATCAGATACGAAGGTACCGACGAAGCGTACGCAGTTAACGAACTGTTTATGCGACTCAAGGAAGAAATTATCGAACAGAAGGCGAGAAACGGAGCGACTCCCAGTTCTCCCAGTTCATCGGTAAAGGGCGGAAACTATAACGGTAAGAGAACTTACACACCGCCACCACGCAAAAAATCCTTCTGGGATTGGTACGTCAACCTTGGATGCTTTGCAGCAGCGGGCGTACTTATGTCAATGGTCGCCATTGCTGTGATTTTATTTGTCGGAACTTTCATCGGTATTTCAAAGATCATCGATGAACCGGAAGAAGGCTACTACAAATACGAGGATACGTATATGTACTATGCCGATAACACTTACGGCATAGATCCGGATGGATATATTCTCTATGACCCAGAGAACGATAACTGGTCGGAGGTTCAGGAGAGAAAGAACGGTCCAGATGAACTGAAGAAGTTCAAGACTGCCCAGAAGTATTACCTTGGTGAGGAGTGGAAAGAAAGCTATGGATGTCCGAACTTCCTCAAGTCTGACGACTACATCGACCTGTCTCACAACAACTCTGTAGACTACGGCTACTATAAGTACGACGATAAGAACTACTACCACGATGCTTACAGTCGTGACTATGGTTGGTATGAGTACGATTCAACAAACAGCTGGCAGCCTATTGATTCATCTGAAATTCCTGAAGACCTGACTCACTACTACCGTGCCCAGGACTTCTACTACACACCAGTGTGGAATTCGGACACTCAGATCACTGACTTTAAGGACAGCGACTACTACGTACCGCCATCATCATCAAGCGACGATAACGACAGCTCATGGTGGGACAACTACTACGACGATTCCAGCTACGATTGGGACTATGACTACGATTGGGATAGCAA
>JAGHTQ010000210.1 GCA_018065295.1 Candidatus Colimonas fimequi
TGCCAATATAGACTGTATTGCAGTAACATGGGGATTTCGTGATGAAGAATTTCTAGTTAAAAATGGAGCTAAGATAATTGCTCATAATCCAGATGATGTAAGAAGAATATTATTATAAATAATACCCTGAGTATTGCATTTTGCAAAATGGTTGCCAACGTTGGCAATATGGTAAGACTTAAAAGTAGGGAGAAATTAATCGGTAAATGATTGGGATATTAATTGGGGCGGCGGTGCTGCTAATAGCAGCACTAGCCGCTGTAGCGGCGCGTAGTTCCGGCAGGACGAGCGGCGAGACGGAAGCGCAGGCGTACGGCCGCGCCGGCGAAGTATTCGCAGCCGGCGTAATCAGCAGCCTGCTTGCACCAGGTGAGCAGTTGCTCACCAACGTGCGCCTGACCCACGAGGGTCAGCGCGCAGAAATCGACGAGCTGGTTGTCAGTCGCCGGGGCGTATTCGCCTTCGAAATCAAAAACTATAATGGCACCATCGTCGGTGATGAAGACGACTTCGAATGGCACAAGGTGAACACCACAAGGTCCGGCCAGACATACTTCCGCAACGTGAAGAACCCAATAAAACAGGTCAAACGCCAGGAATACATCCTGGCCCACTTCCTCCGTGATCGAGGTTTTGACGTGTGGGTAGAAGGGTACGCCATCCTTTTGCAGAATAATAGTCCGGTGGATAGCAAATACATTCTAACAAGCTCCGCTGACATCGATCGGGTACTCCATCAGGGTAGCGACCAGTTGAATGATAAGCAAGTGGCGAAGATTTGCAGGATACTTGGTGGCGGGCGGAAACTGAACTAGAAAGAAAAGCAATATGAATAATAAGCAGAATAAGGTAATCGTATTCGACATGGACGGGGTCATCTTTGATTCAGAGAGAGCGACACTTGCCTGCTGGGCTGACGTGGCAGTGGAATACGGACTTGAAGAAATTGAAGATACATATATGAAGACTATCGGCGTGACTAAGGAGGCATCACGCCAGATTGTGCTGGATGCATACGGTCAGGACTTTGATTATGATGAGTTCGAGGCTAAGACAATCGATCTTTATTATGACCGCTATTCGGGTGGCCGCATGCCGATGAAGCCGGGTGTAAATGAATTGTTGGCTTTTCTGGCTGAAGATGGCTGGACCATTGGTCTCGCTTCATCAACACGCAAGTCAATTGTTGTGTCGCAGCTTCGCGATGCAGGATTGCTGGATTATTTTACTGAAATCATCACAGGCGATATGGTTGAACGCAGTAAGCCAAATCCAGATATTTATCTGGCTGCATGCTCCGCATTAGGTGTTGCACCTGCGGATGCTTATGCAGTGGAGGATTCATTCAATGGCATCCGCGCAGCATACTCTGCTGGCATGAAACCAATTATGGTACCAGATATTCTCGGCCCAGATGATGAGATGCATACTAAGGCTGTGCAGATTTTCGAGGATTTGCTGCAGGTTCGTGATTATTTGCAGGAGATGTAAAGGACCAGAAATACTGGTCCTTTTTCTTATGGTTTTTGAATTTTCTCCCCAGGAGGGCTTGCAAAGCTGAGTGCGGGGGAGAAAATTGCTGGATTATTCAGCTCAAGCAAAGATTTGAACTGGATTTTTCAACAATTCGGGCCCAGATGGGCCGTTTTGCTAAGCTGTTTATTTGAATTTTGTCCAATATTGCTGTGAAACATCCGTGAAACATTTATTTTTCTCCCCCGTATTCAGCAGTATAAGGTGCGTGGGGGAGAAAATCATAAAATCACAAAATCACGAAACCATACATTTTGCTATAAGCATGCGAAACCATGTACGGCTAACAAACAAAAAACTTTTTTAAATTTATTAAATTAGTTGTTGACAAAGCACCGCGCATTTAGTAATATCATTTAGGCGAGGCGCGGAAGTGCCGAGCGAATGGAATGCTGGTGTGGCTCAACGGTAGAGCAGCTGATTTGTAATCAGCAGGTTGGGGGTTCGATTCCCTCCACCAGCTCCAACATTGTACATATATTGGTCAGGCGGGTGCCTGATAAATTTACATAGATATTTATATAGATCATGTTAAGCGAACAACGCTTAACAAATGTGCGGAAGTGGCTCAGGGGTAGAGCATCGCCTTGCCAAGGCGAGGGTTGCGAGTTCGAATCTCGTCTTCCGCTCCAACTAAACTCTTGGTTAAACCAAGAGTTTTTTTTATGTCTTAAAACTGTGTAATCATTCCATTTAGATACCCATGGATGTATAATATATATGTATTGGACTGCGCTGAAGCAAGCGGCCGGCGGCGCGAGCGGAACGCGAGCGCAGAGGCGCCAGCGGAAGCGAGCAATGCGAGCGGGCGAGCGCGACGCGAAGGCGCGCGGAAGCGCAGGGAAGAGAGGGACCCATGAGACTTTGCATGAAGAGAAAAATTAAGAGCGCGATAGCGATCATTACGATGGCGGTTACAGTGTTCGCGTACAGCGGACTGACTGAGGCGGCGGTGGTGAGCGCAGCGGATAGCGGCAGCTGTACATATCTTGAGGGCGTTAATGCCAACATGAATGGATATATGACATATTCCAAGGTGCGTACATCATTCCTTACTACTACTAAGGATGGATATATGCGTGTACAGGTTGGCAGATTCGTCACAACACCTGAGGTTGAATTTTTTGATAATAATTTCCAGAGGACTAGCAAGAAGACTATCAGTGGTGAGCTGAGCACTCTGGGTGCTTTTTATGATGACGGTTCATATTACTACCTGATTACCGGTCAGGAGAATGCCAGCCAGAATAGCAACACTGAGGTTATTCGCGTGAGCAAGTTCGATAAGAGCTGGAATAAGATTGGAAGTGCAAGTCTTAAGGGCGCCAATACGGTGGCACCTTTTGAAGCTGGTAACTGCAGGGTTACTCACACTGGCAATTATATGGTTATCCGCACAAGCCATAAGATGTACCGTAGTTCCGACGGCAACAATCATCAGGCTAACATGACTCTTCTCGTCAATACATCAAACATGACTATTACAGACTCCCAGACAGGAGTTTCCAATACATCAACAGGCTATGTGAGCCATTCATTTAACCAGTTCGTTAAGCTGAAGAACAACAAGATCGTTGCTGTGGATCAGGGCGACGCGTACCCTAGAGGCATTGCCCTTAGCGAGTATCCAACTGACGTGACTAGTGGCAAGTTCCAGAGCAGCAGCGTAGCAGCGACAACTATTTTCCCATTCGCTGGGGAAGTTGGTAACAACACAACTGGCGCCACTATCGGTGGTTTCGAGCTGGCAGGGGACAACTACCTGACAGTGGGATCATCAATTGTTCAGGATGGCAAGTCACATACTGCCAAGAATATTTTTGCGATAAGTACTAATTCTTCTACGAAGAAATCTCAGGTGACATGGCTCACCGACGTTCCTGACGGCGGAGCATCCATCTATACTCCGCAGATGGCCAAGATTAACGACAACAAGTTCCTGGTTTACTGGGGCATGGGCACTAAGGTTCAGTACGTGTTCATTAACGGTGTGGGCACTCCGCTCACTGACGTTCGCGAGTTCAGCGGCTGCGTTACTGACTGCGAGCCTATAGTTCAGGGAAGCAAAGTTATCTGGTACCAGTGGAAGAACGAGGAAATCATCTTCTACCTGGTGGCAACTGACCAGATCGATAGCGTAGAGGTGGTTACTACTAACGCTACACACCTTTACGTGAGAAGCGCTATCAAGGGTACTTCCGTGACCCTGAAGTGCAGCAAG
>JAGHTQ010000250.1 GCA_018065295.1 Candidatus Colimonas fimequi
GCTCTTCGCGGAGCAGGCATCCCTATTACGATAGCATCATCAACTGACAAGTATCAGATTGACGTGGCTATGGAGCGTCTTGATATGGCCAAGTACATTGACAGAGTATACTCGGTATCGGACGTTGGTGTGAACAAGTCGAACCCACTTATTTTTAACATAGCTTCTGAGTTTATGGGCACTAAGCCAGAAGAGACATGGGTATTCGAAGACGGACTCTACGCTATTAAATGCGCTAAGGCCGCAGGCTACAAGACTATTGGATTCTACGATGAAGTAAGCGATAAGGATTGGGCAGAAATCCAGGCGACAGCAGATATTGCGGTAGAGAACTGTTCGCACATTACGGTAGAAGAAATCCAGAACTATGGAGAATAGATATTAATAGGGAGTTCACAAACTCATCAAAATAGAATCACGTATTTAACAAAAGGAAGGTGTATAAAAATGAAGATAGTATTGTTAGAGCCACTGGGCATTCCGGACGAAACTTTGGTTGAGAAGATCAAGGCAGTCGCTGGTGATAACGAAGTCGTTTACTACAATACAAGAGTAGAAGACGTTCCAACTCTCATCGAGAGAAGTAAAGACGCTGATGCGGTAGTTCTCAGCAACTTCAAGTATCCTAAGGAAGTTATGGAGAATTGTCCTAACCTGAAGTACATATGCGTAGCATTCACTGGTTACGACCACGTGGACATGGAGTACTGCAGGCAGCGCGGCATTCAGATTAGCAACTGCGCAGGATATTCAACTTCAGCGGTAGCTGATCTGGTATTCGGATTCATCATCGATCTTTATAGAAACATCATCAAGTGCAACGAAGTTGTTAGAGAAGGCGGCACTAAGGCAGGTCTTATCGGACCGGAACTTGAAGGTAAGAAACTGGGCATTATCGGTGCTGGCGCTATTGGCCTTAGAGTTGCCAAGATCGCTCAGGCCTTTGATTGTGAAGTATACGCATACTCAAGAACTGAGAAGGACGTACCTGGAGTTAAGTTCGTTGACATGGATACACTCATGAGCACTTGCGACATCGTGTCGGTTCACGTTCCACAGAATGCAGAAACCATTGGCCTCATTAGCGCAGAAAAGATCGCTCTCATGAAGGAAGACGCGATTCTCATTAACACCGCACGCGGACCTATCGTTGACAGTCAGGCACTGGCTGACGCACTTAACGAGGGTCGCATTGCAGGTGCAGCAGTAGACGTATTTGAAACTGAGCCACCTATCGATCCAGCTCATCCGCTTCTCAACGCTAAGAACTGTATCGCAACACCGCACGTTGCATTCGCTAGCGTTCAGGCTATGTATAAGAGAGCTGATATCGTGGCTGAAAATATCAAGGCATACCTGGCAGGAAATCCAATTAATCTGGTTTAGTCTTAGCCGGGGCGCAGAAGGGATTAATTATGGAGAATATACTATATTCAATCGTCGGGTTAATAGCGAAGATACACACAATTTTATTGACAATAAACGACGCTAGAGAGCAGAGTTTCACCGATAAGGAACTGCACTTCATCGTGCTGGGAGTTATCGGACTCATTATGGTTTTCGTTCTCTATCCACTGTTTAAATTTCTTGCCAAAACTGGGCATACCATGGTAATCGTATTCTTCTACGTTACTACCGTGCTCATCGTTATAGCGTTCGCTATAGAGATCGGTCAGAGAGTAACAGGAACAGGAATCATGGAATTTGACGATATAGTCTACGGCATAGCCGGGTTCCTTGCCATGTTCATTGTCTTTTGTGTGATCAGAGGTATATATCATCTCATTCGCAAAGCCATCAAGAAAGACGAAGACGAGTGGTACAATTAATTACAACCTTGATGAATCAAGTGGCTGGATATCCGGCCACTTTTTTGGTGCCTGCTTGACAAAGAGTGTAACAAAAGTATAATAAAAATATAAAAACGAGAAAGGGGTACAGTCATGAACATCGAACAAATGAAAGCGCGAAAGCAAGAACTTGGCTATAGCTATGAGATGATTGCTCGCATGGCTGGTGTTTCCATTGCAACAGTTAAGAAGATCTTTGGCGGCGAAGTTCAGAGTCCAAGATATGATACTCTTCAGAAACTTGAGAGCGTGTTCTCTCAGCCACTTCCATCGAAGGTTCGCGAGGTTGAGTTTAAATATGATGTGTCTGATCATAGTTACACAGCTGAAGATTATAACACTTTTCCAGAATATGCAGCGATTGAGATTGTCAACGGGAAGATATATCCTAAGTATCCGTCAGACAAACCGAAGGAGAGCAGATACAAGAGCATGACCTTTCATCAGCTGGCTAGTGATACGAAGAATGGTAGTTACACCTATGAGGATTACGAAGGATTTCCTGGTGATTTAAGGGTTGAAATTGTACGCGGATACATTTATGCTCTGGCAGCAGCGAATACTGCGCATCAGCTTATTTGTGGTGATTTACACGTTCAGATTTATGGATATATTAAGGCCAATGGGGGACAATGCGTTGTTGGACAGGCGCCGTATGATGTTTGCTTGTTTGAAGATGGCCTTACCACTGTGCAGCCAGATGTATACGTAGTTT
>JAGHTQ010000186.1 GCA_018065295.1 Candidatus Colimonas fimequi
CTGCGTTTTCAGGAGCACGTACTATAATGCGACCGCCCGAGAGACCTTTGCCCAGGTAGTCGTTGGCATCGCCAGCAAGATCAATTGTCATTCCTGACGGAATAAACGCGCCAAAACTCATACCTGCAGCGCCAGTGCAGTTAATGTGAATAGTATCATCAGGGAAGCCTTTAACGTTGCGACGTGTAATTTCAGCGCCAAGGATTGTACCGAATGTTCTATCAGTATTTGAAACCTTAACGTTAATAATTGAAGGAGTTCCCTTGTTAAGTGATGCACGAATATTACGGTTCTTCAGGAGAACAGATTCATCCTTGGTATCTTCGAGTTTGAAGTCATATGCCTGGCTTGCATCAAATACGCATGGTGTATCTTCATGTGTCATAAGTATGCTTGAAAGATCCAGCTTAGGACCGTTAACGTCGTCCTTTTGTCTGAGAAGATCAGTTCTGCCGACTAATTCGTCTACTGTTCTAACACCTAATTTAGCCATATATTCGCGCAGTTCGCGTGCAATAAAGAGCATGAAATTCTCAACGTATTCTGGCTTACCCATGAAACGCTTACGCAGCTCAGGGTTCTGAGTTGCAACACCAACAGGACAAGTGTCCTGATTGCAGACACGCATCATGATGCAGCCAAGGGTAACAAGCGGTGCAGTCGCGAATCCGAATTCTTCGGCTCCGAGCATTGCTGCAATAGCAACGTCACGACCAGACATAAGCTTACCGTCTGTTTCAATTGTAACTGACTGTCTTAATCCGTTCTGAATCAAAGTCTGATGAGTCTCGGCAAGTCCAAGTTCCCAAGGCATTCCCGCGTTATGAATCGAGGAAAGTGGTGCCGCACCAGTACCACCGTCGTAGCCTGAAATGAGAACTACCTGAGCACCTGCCTTAGCAACGCCTGCGGCTATAGTTCCTACGCCAGCTTCGGATACCAGCTTAACAGATATACGTGCCTGATTGTTAGCACACTTCAGGTCGTAGATCAACTGAGCCAGGTCTTCAATTGAATATATATCGTGATGTGGTGGAGGCGAGATAAGACTTACGCCAGGTGTGGAATGTCTGGTTCTAGCAATCCATGGATATACTTTCTTAGCAGGAAGATGTCCACCTTCGCCAGGCTTAGCGCCCTGAGCCATTTTGATCTGAATCTCTTTGGCAGAAACAAGATATCTGCTTGTAACGCCAAATCGACCAGATGCTACCTGCTTGATTGCAGAGTTACGGTCGTTATCAGTACCAGCAGAAAGCATTCTCTCGTGAGATTCACCGCCCTCACCAGAGTTTGATTTACCATGAAGTTTGTTCATGGCAAGAGCCATTGCTTCATGTGCCTCACCGGAGATGGAGCCATATGACATGGCGCCAGTCTTGAAACGCTTAACAATTTCTGTTTCTGGTTCGACCTCGCTTAGTGGAACGCCTTCCTCTGGGAATACGAATTCAAGATAGTTGCGAAGATAACCTGTCTCTTCGCTGTCAACCATCTTGGTATATTTCTTAAATTCTTCGTAATTACCATCTCTTGTAGACTTCTGCAGGAGATGGATTGTCTCTGGATTGTATCTATGCTGTTCGCCTTGTGCTCTCTGCTTATGTCTACCTGCACTAGTAACAGATAAATCAGTAGCAAGGCCCAGTGGGTCGAATGCCTTAGAGTGCTGCTTATCAACAATCTCAGCGATATCCTTAAGTGTGATTCCACCTACAGGGCTGATAGTGCCGGTAAAGTATTTGTCTATAACTTCGTTATCAATACCGATTGCCTCAAACATACGGCTGCCCAGGTATGAACGAAGTGTTGAGATACCCATCTTAGATGAAATCTTGACGATACCCTTGAGAACGGCGTTGTCATAGTCATCAGCTGCAGCGTAGTAATCCTTGTTAATAAGTCCTTCATTAACAAGCTCTGAGATTGAAGCGTGTGCCAGATAAGGATTAACGGCACTAGCACCATATCCCAGAAGCGTTGCGAAGTGATGAACTTCTCTAGGTTCACCTGATTCAAGGATAATGGACATGGCAGTACATATCTTAGTCTGAACAAGATGCTGGTTAACAGCGGCTACAGCCAGAAGTGATGGCATTGCCACATGGTTTTCATCAACACCGCGGTCAGAAAGAATAAGGATGTTTACACCTTCATTAAATGCTCTATCTACCTGAACAAACAGATAGTCCATGGCACGCTGAATAGGTGTGCTCTTGTAATATGTAATTGGGACCTTAGCAACCTTAAATCCAGGACTGTTCAGTCTTGAGAGTTTAAGAAGGTCAAGGTCTGATAATATTGGGTTTTCAATTTTAATAACGTGGCAATTCTCAGGTCTTTCTGAGAGAAGGTTGCCGTTTTTACCTACATAAACAGATGTTGAAGTAACGATTTCTTCACGTTCAGCATCAATAGGGGGATTAGTAACCTGAGCGAACAGCTGCTTGAAGTAGTTAAATAGCGGCTGATACTGCTTAGAGAGAGCAGCCAAAGGAATGTCAGTACCCATGGCACCAATCATTTCAGACCCATTAAGTGCCATATGGCTGATCTCTTCAAGATATTCCTCGTATGAATAACCGAATGCCTTCAACTGCTGATGAAGTTCAACGTTGCTGAAAATCGGAGTTCTTTCGTTAGGTATTTTGATGTCCTTAAGCTTAAGCAGATTGCTGTCAAGCCATTCGCCGTACGGTTCCTTCATGGCATAGCGATCCTTCAGCTCCGCGTCAGTAATAATACGGCCTTCCTTAGTATCAGCCAGAAGAGTTTTGCCCGGATGAAGGCGTCCTTTATATTGAATGAGGGATTCGTCAATATCAAGAACGCCGACTTCCGAACTTAGGACGAGTCTATCATCTTTAGTGATGTAGTATCGGGAAGGTCTTAATCCGTTTCTATCCAGGATGGCACCCATTACATCACCATCTGAATACAGAATTGATGCGGGGCCATCCCATGGTTCAAGCATTGTTGCATAATACTGGTAGAAATCTCTAGCTTCCTGGGAAATAGTATCGTTATTTGCCCAAGGTTCAGGAATCAGGATACTTGCAGCAAGTGGCAGCTCCATTCCGGACATTGCCAGAAATTCAAGTGTGTTATCAAACATGGCAGAATCTGAACCCTGCGAGGAGATTACAGGGAACAGTTTGCCCATGTCGTATGAAGAAAATGCTTCTGAATGCATTGTCTCTTCGCGGGCAAGCATTTTATCGGCATTGCCCTTAATTGTGTTAATCTCGCCGTTATGAACGAGCATTCTGTTAGGATGTGCACGCTCCCAGCTAGGATTAGTGTTAGTTGAGAATCTTGAGTGAACCATTGCTATAGCTGACTCGAAATTTTCATCTAGTAAATCGGAGAAGAAAAGTCTAAGCTGATTAACAAGGAACATTCCCTTGTAGACGATTGTTCTGCATGACAGAGATGCCACATAAGTTGTGTCATTACTCTGTTCGAAAACACGTCTGATAATGTATAGCTGTCTTTCAAACTGAAGGTCAGTAAATGCTGATTCAGGTCTCTGGATGAATCCCTGCCAAATATCAGGCATACTCTCGCGAGCTTTATCACCGAGAATATCTGGATAAGTAACGACCTTACGCCAGCCGAGGAACTTAAGTCCTTCTTTAGCCACAATAACTTCGAACATCTTCTGTGCCTGCTTCTTTTTCAGCTCATTGTGAGGGAAGAAA
The DNA here is from genome assembly GCA_018065295.1 of Candidatus Colimonas fimequi. Classification (GTDB taxonomy): domain Bacteria; phylum Bacillota; class Clostridia; order Peptostreptococcales; family Anaerovoracaceae; genus Lentihominibacter; species Lentihominibacter fimequi. The sequence continues at coordinate 3,702 of JAGHTQ010000186.1, forward strand.
AACATACCGACAGCGTATTCACGATCTAAACCAATTTCGATTCCAAGTTTAGGGCAGATGGACTTAAAATACTTGTGAGGAATCTGAGTAAGAATTCCAACGCCATCGCCAGTTTCGCCCTTAGCGTCCTTACCAGCTCGATGTTCCAGGTTCTCTACGATGCTAAGTGCATCGTCAACTAATTTGTGGCTCTTGACACCCTTGATGTTAACAACGGCACCAATACCACAGTTATCATGTTCAAATGATTGTCTATATAATCCTTGGTTATTATTCATTTCAATCTGTCCTTCCATTGTGCTTGTCTATTGGCCGCTAGCGCCGTAGTTCGAAAGAACTCGAGCGGACGGGTCATTAACATCGCAACCTTCCCAAGCCTTGTTTGGCATCCAGAAATCCACAACCATTTCTGCAAGCCCTGGGTAGTGCTTCTCGAAAATTTCACGGTAGAGCAGTGACTCCTTAGTGAACGGTGTAGCGAATGTATATTTCTGACAAGCGATTTCAAATTCTTCATCAGTGTACTGTGCTTCTGCGAATTCCTTAAGATCGTCTACCATTGAGTGGCCAACAGCATCGGAGAACGCTGCCTTTTCTCTCTGAAGGATTTCTTCAGGAAGATAATCGCCTGCGAATGCGCTTCTGAGCAGATACTTGCCCTTGCCGTAAACATTCATCTTCTTAGCAGGGTCAATGCTCATAACGTACTCAACGAAATCCAGATCACCGAATGGTACACGCGCCTCAAGGGAATTTGATGAAATGCATCTGTCTGCGCGGAGTACATCATACATGTGGATCTCGCGTATACGCTTCTGCGACTCCTTCTGGAATTCCTCTGCATCTGGTGCGAAATCCGTGTATTTATAACCGAAGAGTTCATCGGATATTTCGCCAGTAAGGAGAACGCGAATATCAGTATTCTCGTGAATCCATTTGCACAGCAGGTACATACCCATGCTGGCGCGGATAGTTGTAATATCGTAAGTTCCCAGAATCTCGATTACTTCTTCCAAAGAATCCAGAACCTGCTCACGAGTCATGTACACTTCTGTGTGATCGCTGCCGATGTAATCGGCAACCTGCTTGGCATATTTAAGGTCTATAGCATCCTTATCCATGCCTATAGCGAATGTTCTGATTGGCTTATCAGACTTGCGCGCTGCAATAGAGCATACAAGTGATGAATCAAGACCACCGCTTAAGAGATAGCCAACCTTGGCATCAGCAACAAGGCGTTTGTTAACACCTTCAGATAATTTCTTGTTAATTTTGCCGAAGATAACTTCAAGACTATCGTGGCATACTTCTTTAACTTCAGTCATATCTCTGTAGCAGATAAACTGTCCGTCAACGTAATAATGTCCTGGCGGGAACGGCATGATTTCGGCGCATAATCCTACCAGATTCTTTGCTTCGCTTGCGAAAACAATGGTACCTGAAGCATCATAGCCATAGTAGAGAGGCCTGATACCGATAGGATCTCTAGCTGCGATGTATGTATTCTTGTCAGCATCGTAAATTATGAGTGCAAATTCTGCATCCAGCTTCTTGAACATCTCGACGCCATATTCTCTATACATTGGCAGGAGAATCTCACAGTCTGATCCGCTTACGAAAGTATATTTTTCCATGAGGGATTCTTTGATTGGCTGGAAGCCATAAATCTCACCGTTGCACACAACGTAATCCCCATCAAGACTAAACGGCTGCATTCCCTCAGGAGTCAGCCCCATGATTGCTAATCTATGAAAACCAAGATAACCGTTACCAGTATCTATGATTCTGCTATCGTCAGGCCCTCTTGAGAGGGTCCTGTCGAATCCTTCACTAAACTGTTCGGTCGTTATTCCAAGACCGCAGTATCCCATTATTGAACACATTTGTATTACCTCGTCCTTTGTATTGTTTTTATCTATCTATTGATGTTGGATATAGGCCATTGAAACATGCCTTGCATAGAGGAAGACCTGGAACAATTGCGTCCAGATCCTCCAGTTTCATATAACCTAAGGAGTCTGAATTGATTGCCTTGCGGATGTCATCTATAAACATTTGCGTGGCTATTAATTGTGAGTTATCAGGAACATCTGTCCCATAGTAGCAAGGATACAGGAATGGAGGAGAACTGATTCTCACGTGTACCTCTTTAGCGCCTGCATCGCGAAGCTTATTAACCAGATTTGCCATGGTGTTGCCGCGAACTATGGAATCGTCGATAATAACTATTCGCTTATCTTTAACAAGTTCCGGGACTACATTCAGCTTCATATGTACTGCACTGATACGTTCTTCCTGAGTAGGCTTGATAAACGTTCTTCCTAAATAACCGTTCTTATAGAATACATTCACATTAGGAATGCCCGATTCATATGCATAACCAGCTGCGGCTGTAAGTCCGGATTCCGGAACGCCAGAAACTATGTCAGCTTCTATTGGATATGCCTTAGCAAGCATCTGACCGCTTCTGAAGCGGGCCGAATACACGCTGTGGCTGTCAATGACAGAATCCAGTCTTGCGAAATATATGTATTCGAATACGCAATGTGCGTGATCCTTTGGACAAAGAGACGTGTCAGATACAATACCGTTGTCTGATATTGTGATGATCTCGCCGGGTTTAACGTCTCTGATAAATTCCGCACCAAGAGAGCTTAGTGCACAGCTCTCAGAGGCAATAATCCAGCCATCCTGGTATTTGCCGATGCACATGGGTTTAAGTCCCAGGGAATCGCGTACTGCTACCAGCTTGCGCGGGCTCATGATAATAAGCGCATAACCGCCAACGAGTTCGCTGACGGTTTCTTTGACTGCGGATTCAATAGAGCCGGCCTTAGCTCGTTTCTGAGCAAGGAGCACTTCTATTACTTCTGTATCTGTATTTGCTTTGAAGATGATTCCTTCGTTCATCAGCTTAGTCTTAAGCTGATTGGAGTTAACAATGTTGCCATTGTGAACCAGTGCAAGAGTACCCTTAAGGTAGTAACTTGCGAAGGGCTGGGCGTTAGCCACGTTGCTATCTCCCGTGGTGGAGTAGCGAACGTGACCAATGCCTATGTTACCTTTAAGGAGTTTCAATCTATCTTCAGTGAAAACTTCGGAAACCAGGCCCATGTCCTTGTGGATATTTAAATTGCCATGATTTCCTTTGGTATCACAGACTGCAATACCGGCGGCTTCCTGTCCTCTATGCTGTAAGGAAAGAAGTCCATAATATATTGATTTGGCGATGGACGAATCATTCTTGCTCCAGATTCCCAGTACACCGCATTCTTCTCTAATCCCATAAAAGCTATCGTACATTGCGCTAAATTTCCTCCCTTATACGTAGAACAGCATCTTGCTGTATGTTGGATATGGGATGTATTCTTCTGGCATGTGAGCTTCGATCTTGTCAGCAACTGTTCTGATCTTCTCCATATCTGCGAGGATAGTGTTGTGATATATATGTGCCTGGTTGAGCATGTCGTCACCAAGACCTTCAGCCATGAGAATATCGCTGTCCAATGTCTCTGTAAGCTGGAGAAGTTCACTGTGCAGCTCTGAAATTGGAAGAAGGATTTTCTCTTCTGGAAGAGCTGTGCCAGCTGGGAGAACCTGCTTCTTCGCAATAATTGAACCTGTCAGTGCATCTTCGAACTTGCCTACTGCTGGCAGGAAGTCATGGTAGAGCATGTCCTGAAGAGTTCTAGCTTCGATATGCAGCTGCTTAACGTAACCTTCGAGCTTGATTTCATATCTTGCTTCAACTTCGCTCTCAGTGAAAATACCGTGCTTTGTGAACAACTGAATATTCTTAGGGTCAAGGTACTTAGGCAGAGCGTCTGGAGTTGACTTAAGATTGTAGAGGCCTCTTCTTTCTGCCTCTTCAACCCATTCATCAGTATATCCATTACCGTTGAAGATAATTCTCTTATGCTTAATGATTGTTTCCTTAAGAAGGTCGTGAATTGCTGATTCCATTTCGTCTTCCGCAACACCCTCTAAGCGAGTTGCAAACTGACTGAGGATTTCTGCAACAGCTGTGTTAAGAATAATGTTCGGACCAGAAACTGAAGCTTCGGATCCTAAGGAACGGAATTCAAATTTGTTTCCAGTGAATGCGAAAGGTGAAGTTCTGTTTCTATCAGTTGTATCCTTCGCGAAGTGAGGGATTACGCTTGCACCAGTTTCCATGAGGACTTTTTTTGTTTTAGTGAAATAAGAATCACTTTCTATTGCATTGATTACCCCAGTCAGTTCATCTCCAAGAAAAATTGAAATAATCGCAGGAGGCGCTTCATTAGCACCAAGTCTGTGGTCATTTCCGGCGCTGGCAACTGTAAGTCTCATAAGGTCCGCATAATCGTCAACAGCAGCAATTACTGCAGTGAGGAAAATAAGGAACTGAGTGTTCTCTGCAGGAGTCTTGCCTGGGTTGAGAAGGTTGTCGCCTGCGTCTGTACTAAGTGACCAGTTGTTATGCTTGCCAGAACCATTTATGCCTGCGAATGGCTTCTCGTGGAAGAGACATACATAACCGTGGTTTGCAGCCACTCTCTTCATTACATCCATTGTCAGCTGGTTGTGGTCAACTGCAACGTTTGTTGTGTCGAATACAGGTGCCAGTTCGTGCTGACAAGGAGCAACCTCGTTATGCTTTGTCTTAGCTGGAATTCCCAGCTTCCAGAGCTCTTCGTCAAGCTCATGCATGAAAGCTGCTACTCTTGGCTTAAGGGCACCGAAATAGTGGTCGTCCATTTCCTGACCCTTAGGTGCAGGAGCTCCAAGTAATGTTCTTCCTGTGAAAATCAGGTCTTTTCTCTGCTTGTAGTCTTCTCTATCAATAAGGAAGTATTCCTGTTCAGGACCAACTGTAGTTACAACACGGTTAACATCTGTGTTGCCGATTATGTTAAGGAGACGAGTAGCTTCCTTATCAAGCGCTTCCATTGATCTGAGCAGCGGTGTCTTCTTGTCGAGGGCCTCGCCACTATATGAACAGAAGGCTGTTGGTATGCAAAGTGTGCCGTCCTTGATGAATGC
>JAGHTQ010000108.1 GCA_018065295.1 Candidatus Colimonas fimequi
CAGCAGTTGAATCACAGGAAATCATCAATATTTTCCCACAGTAAAAAGGTGTAAGGTGTGTTATGAAGAAGGTAAAGGGATTATTAGCATTAGTTCTTGCAAAAGGCTTATCCAGAGGCTGAGGTTGTGGTGGAAATTAAATAATTATATGAACGATATACAAATAAAAAGCAGGACATATGTCCTGCTTTTTTATTTGGCACGCCATGAGGGATTCGAACCCGCGACCTTCGCATTCGTAGTGCGCTACTCTATCCAGCTGAGCTAATGGCGCATATTTAATTTGTGGTCATCTCAACCACGACTAGCATTATACAATAGAAATGGTGGTTTTGTAAAGCGTTTAAGGAAGTATTTTAAGGGATAAAAGAGGTGCATATTGATTGAAATGGAAAAATATGGTAATATCAAACTGGAGATGGGAGCGGGGTGAACTTTTCGTGGGGAAATAATTGGGAAAAGTTCAAGCAAAGAGAAGAAAGTGAACTTTTGAGGGAAATATTTTTTGCAAAAGTTCGAAATTGAACTCGTTTTTTAAATTTCAAAAAATAAGTTCAGGGATAAGTGAAAAACGTGAACTTTTGCGCACGATTTTGCAAGAAAAAGTTCAAGGGCATTAGAGAAAGGATAAAGGGAAAGAAGATTTGTATAATGAACGAACGTATCTACAAGGGTTCGCTACAAATATGGAGAAACTAAGTGAACTCAATGAGATGCAGCTTGCCAGATTCCCAGATTGCAAGTTATACCACACAATAAAAGCGGGGAAAGAGAAGTATTTTAAAGTTCCCAAGGGAGATAATGTCACATCAAAAATCAATATAAATAGTAATCCGCAAGAAATAGAATTACTAAAAGAAAAACTGTACTTGGAGACGCAGGGGAAACTGATAGATGAGAACCTGCTGCTATTAAATAACTTCATGAGTGGTTACGTCGAATTGACTCCGCAGAACATTATTGGCGCAATGTCGAAACATGATCAGAAACTGAATTTTGATCAAGCGATTCAAAATTTGCAGGGAAGACTTGATACGAAATTGTTCAGTGAAGATGAGGTGTATATTAATCAGAATTTCATAATAACACCACAAATGCGTAGTAGAATCGATAGTCATAAGGGGTGGGCAAATTCACCTTATCATAAAAGCGATTTCAGACCACAAGATCTTACGAAAATAACATCTAGAAATGAAGCTATGCGAACTAAAGCGGAAGTGATGTTCGCGGAGATGCTGTATAAATATGAGATCCCGTTTCAGTATGAAAGAGTGCTTCCGTTTGGAGATCTTGATTATGCACCTGATTTTACTTTTGAAGAAGCAACAAAGGAACTGCTAAGGGTGGAATATTGCGGAATGATGGACAGACCAGACTACGTTCGAAAGCACCTGATCAGACTAAAAAACTATGCTAAATTGGGTGTCATTCCTGGTGTAAATTTAATTTGCGTTTACAATCAGAATAATGAGATTAACATGCAGGAAGTGGAGAGCGTAATCCGATATCAGATTATTCCAAGACTATGATTTTAAAAGAATCTTGTAAGTGGTATAATCCTAGTTGAACGTTAGAATTAGGACTTGAGAACTTCGTATATAGGAGTATTATGGAAAATCAATTCGAAAGAACAGCATTATTACTTGGACAGGAAAACATCGATAGACTGGCCAATGCTCGCGTTGCAGTGTTTGGCGTAGGCGGAGTAGGTGGTTTCACTGTAGAGGCCCTGGCGCGTAGCGGTGTGGGAACTCTTGATATTATCGATAAGGATACTGTTTCGGTTTCAAATATTAATAGACAGATTATTGCAACTCACAATTCAGTTGGCAAGTCTAAGGTACAGGTTGCGGCTGAGAGAATTCACGATATCAATCCTGACTGTAAGGTCAATGCATTTGAAATTTTTTATTTGCCAGAAACTGCAGATCAGTTTGACTTCAGTCAGTACGATTATATTGTAGATGCTATCGATACAGTTACTGGCAAGATTCAGCTGGTAATGGCAGCGAAGGCAGCAGGTGTGCCTATTATTTGTTCAATGGGAGCGGGTAATAAGCTTGACCCAACTAGATTTAAAGTTGCTGATATATCTAAGACGTCAGTTTGTCCTCTGGCTAAGGTGATGAGACGTGAATTAAGAAAGAGAGACGTTAAGCATCTTAAGGTTGTATATTCAGAGGAAGAGGCGCTTATTCCTACAGACGAAGATGGTAACAGAAGTCCAGTGCCAGGAAGCATTGCGTTTGTTCCATCAGTAGTAGGACTCATTATTGCAGGCGAGGTTATTAAAGACCTTACTGTGAATAGAGGAGGCGAGATTTGTGAATAATTATTTTATTATTGGAAGAGAAAAGGTCGTATATATTATTGCGGCTGTCGTGCTCATTTTGCAGGGCTTGTGCAGCTTAAATCTGGTAAGTTCAGGAGCCAGTCTCATTTCATATGCAATGGACGCATGGTTTGCAAGTGAGATTCAGATGGCATGGGGAATCTTTTGCATTCTCTCGGGACTCCTTGCTTCCGCTGGATTCATATGCATAGGCATTGGCGCATTCATGAGAAATAAATTCGTTGTGGGAATAGGAAGCGTCATCGTTGTAGCTTCATATCTAGCATCGATTCTTAGAGAAATAATGGGTTCCATGATTTATGGAGAAGTGGGATTCGTATTTCTTAATATTTTGTGCATGGCGATTATGGTATTCGTAGCCCTGATGGCACTTGGGAAGATAGATGCGCTCAATGATTTTGTTACTAGATACAACGTGATTGCAGCGCTTATTCCGGTAGCGCTTCTGGCGGTAACTCTTACAGTTGCTATTTTCGAAAGCGGACTTACTGGAACTACTGTTTTTTATAATACTGTGGAGACTGCAGGTCAGGTTGCTGCGGTTATTGTAGCCTCAGCGCTCCTTGCAGGCGTAACTAAGGATAATGGAGGATTTAACGTGAATAATAATGCTTTTGACACAAGTAAGTCAGTACAGGCACCTGAAGGTTATAGAAACGTTGCGCTGGTAATAATCTTCACTATTATTACGTGCGGAATCTATAGCTGGTACTGGGTATACAAGGTATCAGAGTTATTAAACAAAGGGCTCAATAATGGTAAGTCCAGCGGTGTGCAGACTGTACTCTTTATTTTTGTTCCGTTCTATAGCTGGTACTGGTACTACACTCAGACTAAGAACGCATTCGAATATGGCATGACTAAGGGCGTGAGAACTGATGAAGGGTTAGCCTTTGTTAATATTATCCTTTGCATAGTAGGATTTGCTATCGTGGCAATGGGCCTCATGCAGGATATGATTAACAAGATCGTTGGTGAGAACGAGGGTTCAGCATATTCTGGCGGACAGCAGAGCGGCTATCAGAATAGAGGTTATCAGGCTGGTAATTATCAGAGCGGCGGTTACGGTGCGTACACATATGTACAGCCACAGCAGGCTGCGCCACAAGCAGCACCACAGGCAGAACCACAGCAGGCGGCAACAGAAGAACCTGCACCAGAACCACAGGCGGCACCTGAAGCGGTAGAACCAGAAGCAACTTTCACTTCTTACGAAGAAGTTACTCCTTATGAAGATGCAGAAGAAACAATCGTAGCTGAGCCAGAAGAAGTGGAAACAGCTGACGACAAGGAAGTGGACGATATCATCGAGAACCTGCAGATGGATCTTCAGATGGATGTTGATACATACGATGATCCGATTGAACAGTTTGTAGAACAGTCAGCTGCCAAGCCCGAAGAAGCAGCAGAAACAGAAGCGGCAGCAGGTGAGGAGAAGGTGCCATACGAACAGCTTAAGCGCCTTAAGGAACTCCTTGATGAAGATATCATCACTCAGGCTGAATTCGATCAGTTAAAACAGAAATTCATTAAATAGTGCAAGACACTTGACGTAATCGGCACTATTAACATAAAATAGATGTGACGGTTAAACGAAAGGATGGCAAGAGAATGCTTTTATTATTTGTTGCACTATTAGTTGGAATTGTATTATTTGTACTCCTGGTTAGAAGCATGGGTACAAATACTAAATATAGAATCAAGTACGGAACTAAGCTTGAGAAATTCACTGAGATTATCAAGTGCATCTTACTGGGTGAAACTATCATTTATATTATTATTTTCATCGTAGTAATAGTTAAGACAATCTTCATATAGGACGTATTGCGAGACTCATTTAATTTGATTAAGACGAAATAAACGGACTGCATAGCAGTCCGTTTTTTATTACTTATTATTAACATGTTCGCGGCAAGCGGAAACGATACCTTCCATCTTGTCGTATATTGACTTCTCCAGGAATCTATAGAATTCTTCCTGTCTGTTGCCCTTAAGATTAGCACCGATCAGGTTGAAATATTCTTCTCTGCGAATAGCCATGTCAATTGGTGCCAGACCATTCTCCATCAGGTAATAGTTCATTGCGAAGATAGCCAATTCAGCACTGTAGTCAGGGAATGGATAGATGTCGATAAGCTTGTTGTGGATGTACATTGCCTTGAGAACAACATCGTTGCCAGCTTCCTTCTTATAGACACGTCTTAAACTGTCATCCAGCTTATCTTCAATGTCCAGTGAGTATGCAGGAACGTGGTTAAATGCATAAACAACAGGATTTGTCTTCCTGAAGTATCCATTATCGTCCTCTGACAGAATCTTGTATGCGCTGAGCAGTAAGTACTTATCAATGTAGTTGCCCATCTGCAGACAATTCTCTGCAACTCTGATAACATCGATGAAATTCTGAATGAAAATATAATCCTTAACAGGAACGTCCTTCTGAAGCTGACCGTCAAGAATCAGATCCAGGTCGAACTGTTCAGGATGAGAGTTTCTTACGAGAAGAGAACCTCTGATCATATCCTTCCTGTTAACTTCCATAACTGCGTTTCTTAATAAATTGTCTGATCTCAGATACTGAGTCAGTTCTCTTCTCATGCTGTAAAGCTTCTCGTGCTGCATGACCTATCTCCTAGTTCAAAATAAAACCTATTCTTCCGATTGCACCTGGGTACTTGTAGAAATCAATACCGTCGAATTCGCCAGGAATCTGACGTAATGCTGGCATCTTGCTCTTCAGGAAATCGTAGCTGATTGTTGGCATAAATACTATGTCAAAATTGTGCTGGAATGTGAGCTGGAGGAAATCGAGAACTTCGTCATCGCTTAATCCTTCTGTAATGCTTACGTCCAGTCTGATGCCCAGCTTGTTCTTAGCAGCGATGTTAATACCGTCGATAACATCCTGAAGGTGCTTGCCGTCATTAGTGTGATTGTACTTAGTATGATGTAATGTGTTTATTGAAATTGTTACGTCAGTGTATCCTTCAGCCTTAAGTTCGTCAATCTTAGCTTCGATGTCAGTACCATCTGTAACATAAATCTTCTTGTTGTCTGTCATATCTTGCCTCTCAAAAAAATACATACTTTCAAACCCATTTTATATGAAAAAACAACTATAGTCAATGTTTGCCAATTATGCTAAACTAACTCTATGAAGATTTTAGTAATAGGTGACACACACGGTAAATTAAATAAAGTAAGAGACATTTTCCCTAAACTTAAGGATATAGACTTAATCGCACACACTGGCGACTATATTCATGATGGGGAAGCATTGGAAGACGAATTCCACATTCCAGTAGTTGCGGTTAAGGGTAACTGCGACGGTAGCAGAAGTAATAACGACTTCGAGATTATCGAAGCCGAGTGCGGCAACATTATGGTAGTTCACGGCCACATGCAGGGGGTGGATTATGACCTGCAGAAGCTGATGTACAAGGCAGAAGAACACGACTGCATGGCGGTATTCTTCGGTCATACACATTGCTCACTCATCGACGAATACGACGGCATTCACTTTGTTAATCCGGGTAGCCTGACTCAGCCAAGAGACGGCAGCGACGGTTCATATGCCATCGTGAGAACCTCTGAGGACTCTTTTGAAGCCTCAATCGTCTACTACTCAACAGTTATGGGTACAGGCAAGAAGAAGCCCCAGGCGGGCTATCTGAGAGGTCTCATTCAGTACAGCGACAGATTTTAAAGGAATAACAAAAGGACGACATTTGATGTCGTCCTTTTAAATTGCAATTATATACAATCTGCGTGTGCCAGTCCTTCAGGTCTGGCATCGCTCCTGTGTATTGATCTGCGTGTGACAGTCCTTCAGGTCTGGCATCGCTCCTATTTTCTGATGTTCTCCAGCTGCTCCTTAACGCTTGCAAAGGATGTTGATCCAGTTGACTTCTTAGCGTTAATGCAAGCTTCTGCTGTGATGTTCTCGTAGATATCATCTTCGAACTTATCTGAGAATTCCTTGAGTGTTTCAAGTGGAATGTCTTCAATTGCTGTACGATTGTTCACGCAGTACAGAACGATCTTGCCGATGATTTCGTGGCAATCTCTGAATGGAATGCCCTTGCGAACCAGATAGTCAGCTGCATCAGTAGCGTTCATGAAGCCGTTCTTAACAGCGCTTCTCATTGTATCCTTGTTGAAAGTGATTGTTGTAATCATCTCAGTGAAGATACCGATTGAAGCCTTAAGTGTATCAACAGCATCGAATACTGGTGGCTTGTCTTCCTGCATGTCCTTGTTGTACGCAAGTGGCAGGCTCTTCATAAGAGTGAAGAGGGTAATCATGTCGCCGTAAACTCTGCCAGTCTTACCTCTGATCAGTTCAGCCATATCAGGGTTCTTCTTCTGTGGCATGATGCTGCTGCCTGTGCTGAATGCGTCGTCCATGTCAACGAAACCGAATTCTGTTGAATTCCAGATGATCAGTTCTTCGCAAAATCTGCTAAGGTGCATCATGAGAATTGATGCGTCTGACAGGAATTCCAGAGCGAAGTCTCTGTCGCTTACAGCGTCGATGCTGTTAGGGCAGATGCCGTCGAAATCCAGCTGCTGCGCCAGGAAGAATCTATCTGTATTGTAAGTTGTACCAGCAAGTGCGCCGCTGCCAAGTGGCAGGTTATTAAGTCTCTTGCGGCAGTCCTTAAGTCTGCTAACGTCTCTTGAGAACATCTGATAGTAAGCCAGCATATAGTGAGCTAATGTTACAGGCTGAGCTCTCTGAAGGTGAGTGTAGCCAGGCATGATTGTTTCCTGATTCTTCTCTGCGATGTCATAGAGAGCGTCCAGGAGTTTCTCAACCAGTGCAGTGATGATGTCGATTTCGCCTCTCATGTAAAGTCTGAAGTCTACAGCAACCTGGTCATTACGGCTTCTTGCAGTGTGAAGTTTCTTGCCTGTTTCACCGATTCTCTCAGTGAGTACTGACTCGATATTCATGTGAATATCTTCGTTCTCGATTGTGAATTCAATCTTGCCAGCTTCGATGTCTTCCTTGATCTGTGCAAGTGTGCTTGTAATCAGGTCAGCTTCCTCCTGTGTCAGGATTCCCTGCTTAGCCAGCATGTTAGCGTGTGCTGTGCTTCCCTGAATGTCCTGTGCATAGAATCTCTGGTCGAACTGAATTGACGCATTGAATTCGTTTGCTGATTGTGTGGCAGCCTTAGTAAATCTGCCCTTCCACATTTTTGCCATTAATCTATCTCCATTTCATTAAATAATTCGCTTATGCGCATACATCATAATTTTACACCAAATCACAGGTGTATGAAAGTGGTAATTGGTTGTTATCAGAGGCATTCAATGATATAATTTCTTCGACTGATAATTAAGGAGAGTAATTATGGCAGTATTTGATTTTAGCAAAATTCCAGAGAAAAATAGCGATCCAGTATGCACATACAAGGTGTTCTATTCCAATGAACATAAGATGTCACCAGAGAAGCCGGTAGCTATTATTGATAATACAGAAGTTCACTGGGAAGAGAACCATGCAGAAGGCATGTTCACAAACCCAGTTAAGAGAACAAGCTTTGAATTCGAAACAGAAGACGGAGTTATTTCTGCAGACATTACAGATATCGATGCTCGTTTCGTAAGCCTTCTTCAGTGGCTTGGCGAAAACCACATCAGAGTTAGCCTGGCAGGTGTTAACAGAGCTGATGGATATAGAGTGTACGGTATCAACGAAATCGCATTCGGCGGCGGCACTAAGCTGTCAGCTGAAGACGGATTCCTTCAGTACATGATCGATAGACTCCTGGCTAGCAATGCGCCAGCAGAAGACGAACTTGAAACAGACGAACTGATTCTGGAAGGCGATGCAATGAAGATTACTTCAGTGCAGAGCATTACAGACTTTATTAAATGCGCCGGCAAGACTTTGCCTGATAACATCAGACTTTGGGCAAGCAGAAATCTGGCCGTAGCACGTTCTAACGAAGTAACTGCGGCTGAGAGAAGACACGCTCAGAGAGCTCTCTCAATCATGCTTAACGTTCAGTGGAAGAACAACTACTTCGAGTCAATTGACCCGGTTGAGGCTAGAAGAATTCTTGACGAAGAACTCTATGGCATGGAGCCTGTTAAGCAGAGAATTATCGAGACTATCATTCAGATCAATAGAACTCATACTCTGCCAGCATACGGCATTCTGCTCATCGGTCCTGCAGGTACTGGTAAGTCACAGATTGCGTACGCAGTAGCAAGAATCCTGAAACTTCCTTGGACAACTTTGGACATGAGTTCAATCAACGACCCAGAACAGCTGACAGGAAGCTCAAGAATTTATTCCAACGCTAAGCCTGGCATGATTATGGAAGCATTCTCACACGCAGGCGAATCAAACCTGGTATTTATCATTAACGAACTTGATAAGGCTAATAGCGGCAAGGGTACAGCGAACCCATCAGACGTTCTGCTGACACTCCTCGATAACCTGGGATTCACAGACAACTACATGGAATGTATGATTCCGACTTCAGGTGTTTATCCTATCGCAACAGCTAACCGTAAGGAAGACATCAGCGCACCACTGCTTTCTAGATTCGCGATTATTGAACTGCCTGATTACACTGACGAAGAGAAGAAAATCATCTTCTCAGATTACTCACTTCCTAGAGTTATTAAGAAGATGGGTCTTGAGGACGGCGAGTGCACAGTTACTGATGATGGCCTTGAGGAAGTAATCAGCAGACATAAGGAATCTGGCGGTATCAGAGAACTGGAACAGATTGCTGAGCACATGGCGGCTAACGCCCTCTATAGAATTGAAGTAGAGAAGGTTGAACGTGTTGTATATGATGCAGCTGCTGTTAAGGAGTCAATTGGTTAGCCTTGGCAAATTTTGGGAGCTGATGCTATAATACAAAAGTTAGTGGCGAACCGCCCTATCTATATATCAATCAAAGGAGGTAAGAAGACGTGGACAGTTGTGATAGTCGAAGTCAAATGAACATAGCTTATAACGATGGGCAAGACTTGGATTATCGTTCAAGTGTTTTTGACGTGCTTCTTGCACCTTGCTGATACGCACGTGTTAGTGTGAACTTAATATAATCGAAGCCTTCATCCATCGTTAAGAGAAAATCACAACAATTGGAGTTGTAGTTCTTAACTACGATGGATTTTTTGTGCCCTTTTTTAGGGCAAGAAGGAGGCTTAATATGACAAGAGAAGTACTTAAAGAACCAATTTTCGCAGAAGAAATCGTTGAAATAATCAGAAGCAACCTTACAGCAGCAGAACTGGTGGAATTGCTGGAGGATTTTCATGATAATGATATTGCTCAGAGCCTGGAACTTCTGGAGAGGGATGAGCGAATTAAGTTATACCGCATTCTGGGATCTGGATGGATATCTGAGATATTCTCATATATAGATGAACCTGAGAGATATGTTGATGAAATGGGAATTGAAACTCTTGCTGAGATTATAAATGAAATGGATTCGGACGATGCGGTAGACTTATTAGAAAAACTTGATAAGGATACTGTTGTAGCATTAAGACCATTTTTTACAGAGACTGTTAAGGCGGATATCAAACTTATTACATCATACGATGAAGATGAAATCGGTAGCTTGATTACTACCAAATTTATCCGTATTAGCGATGGCCTAAGTGTTAGTCAGGCTACTCGTGAGATGATTAGGCAGGCAGGAGATAACGACAATATTTCAACAATTTATGTTAACGATAAGGAAGGTAAGTTTGTAGGTGCTATTGAACTTCAGGATTTGATTACCGCTAGACGTTCCGATGAACTGGATTCGCTTATCAGTACGTCATATCCGTTCCTTAGGGATCATGACATCATTTCAGAAAACATCGAGAGAATCAAAGATTATGCAGAAGATTCACTACCTGTTCTCAATTCGCGAAATGAAATCTTAGGAATCATAACATCACAGGACATAATTGAAGCTGTTGATGATGAACTGGGCGATGACTACGCTAAACTGGCAGGTCTCACTTCAGAGGAAGATCTGCGAGAGACGACCATGAAGAGTATGAAAAAGCGACTTCCTTGGCTGATTGCATTGCTGTTTCTTGGAATGGGTGTATC
>JAGHTQ010000175.1 GCA_018065295.1 Candidatus Colimonas fimequi
GTAGAACCACTTAACGTTGAGAACGTAGAAACATTAGAAGCAACTATTGCTAAGTTAAAGGAAATGGCAGAATAATCTGCAGCGGAGGAAGAATAATGTTAAAAGGCAAGACAGCAGTAATCACTGGCGGCGTTAGAGGTATTGGCAAGTGCATCGCAGAAACTTTCTGCAAGAATGGTGCTAACGTAGTTATCGTTGACATTTCAAGCCCAGAAGCTTTCGAAGCAACAGAAGCAGAACTTAAGGAATATGGCACTAAGGTAATGAGCATGAATGGCGACATTACTAAGCCAGAAACAGCAGTAGCAGTAGCACAGCTGATCAAGGATGAATTCGACAAGAAGGTTGACATCCTGGTTAACAACGCTGGTATCACAAACGACAAGCTGGTTATGAAGATGGCTCCAGAAGATTTCGCTAAGGTTATCGACGTTAACCTTACTGGTTCATTCTACATGACTAAGGAAATCTCAGCTCTCATGGTTAAGCAGAGAAGCGGATCAATCATCAGCATGTCATCAGTATCAGGTATCAAGGGCAACCCTGCACAGGTTAACTACAGCGCATCAAAGGCTGGTCTCGTAGGTATGACACTGAGCCTTGCTAAGGAACTTGGCAGAAGAGGAATCAGAGCTAACTGCATCGCTCCTGGATTCATCAAGACAGACATGACAGCTAAGCTGAGCGATGAACAGATGGCTAAGGCTGCAGAAGGTATCAGCATGAAGAGACCTGGCGAACCACAGGATATCGCTAACACTGCACTGTTCCTGGCATCAGATTTAAGCACATACGTTACAGGTCAGGTTATCGCTGTTGACGGCGGACTCATCATGTAATTGGAGGAATATATATTATGACTAAGAGAGTAGTAGTAACAGGCATTGGCGTTGTTTCACCTATCGGTAACGACGTAGCATCAATGTGGGATTCAATTAAGGCTGGAAGACATGGTATCGGCAAGGTTACTATGTTCGACGTAGAAGGCAGCAAGGCAATCATGGCTGCAGAAGTTAAGGATTATGACTTCGGTGACAGAAGAGCAGCTAAGAGACTTGATAGATCAAACCAGATGGCAATGACAGCAGCTAGAGAAGCATATAAGGATGCTGGTCTCATCTGCGGTAAGGACGACGATCCGGCAAACTACAATGTAGACCCTAACAGATTCGGCGTATACGGAAGTACTGGTATCGGCGGTATCGAAACATACGAAGCAGAAGTAACTAAGTGCGTAACAAAGGGCAACCTGAATAGAGGTTCAGCTATGCTGGTTCCTATGATGATGCCTAACGCAGTAGCAGGTAATATCTCAATGGATCTGAACGCTAAGGGCCCTAGCATGTGCATTTCATCAGCATGCGCTACAGGTACTCACTCAATCGGTGAAGCATTCAGAAACATCAAGTTCGGATACAGTGATGTAATCATGGCTGGCTCAGCAGAATCAGTACTGGCTCCAGTAGCATACTCGGGTTTCGCTAACATGACAGCTATGGCATCAACAGACGATCCTGACAGAGCATCAATCCCATTCGACGCTGACAGAAACGGTTTCGTTCTGGGCGAAGGCGCTGGATTCATCGTTCTGGAAGAATTAGAACACGCTAAGGCTAGAGGCGCTAAGATCTACGGCGAAATGGTAGGTTATGGTGCAACTTCAGACGCATATCACATCACTATGCCACAGCCAGAAGGCGAAGGCGCAGCAAGATGCATGAAGCTGGCTCTTGAAGAAGCTGGTATCGCTCCAGAAGCAATCAGCTACATCAACGCTCACGGCACATCAACACCTTACAACGACAAGTTCGAAACAGCTGCAGTTAAGAAGGTATTCGGCGACGACACTAAGGTTCCAATGTCATCAACTAAGTCAATGACTGGTCACCTGCTGGGCGGCGCTGGCGGTCTTGAAGCAGTAATCTGCGCTAAGGCAATCGTTGAAGGTTAC
This sequence comes from Candidatus Colimonas fimequi, assembly GCA_018065295.1. GTDB lineage: Bacteria > Bacillota > Clostridia > Peptostreptococcales > Anaerovoracaceae > Lentihominibacter > Lentihominibacter fimequi. The sequence goes on from JAGHTQ010000175.1 coordinate 1,952, forward strand.
CTGCCTCCAACAGTTGGTCTGAAGAACCCTGATCCAGAACTTGATCTGGACTACATTCCAAACGAAGGCAGAAACGCTGACGTTCAGTACGTAATGTCAAACTCACTGGGCTTCGGTGGCCACAACGGTTCAATCATCTTCAAGAAGTACGAAGACTAGTACTAGTACAGAAAGGACGAAATCATGCTGTTAAACAAAGATCAGATTAAGGAACTCATTCCTCATAGAGAGCCATTCATCCTGGTAGATGAAGTTGAAGAAATGGTACCAGGTGAATCAATCATCGCTTACAAACACGTTAGAGCTGATGAATACTATTTCCAGGGTCACTTCCCAGGTAACCCAATCATGCCTGGCGTACTGCAGGTTGAATCACTGGCACAGGCTGGCGCTGTTGCAGTTATGAGCAAGGATGAATACAAGGGTAAGCTGGCGTTATTCTCAATGATCAAGAGCGCTAAGTTCAAGAGAGTAGTTAGACCTGGGGACACACTCAGACTGGATGTTAAGCTTGATAAGCTTAGATCAAGATCAGGAACAGGCGTCTGCGAAGCAACAGTTGATGGAGAACTGGCTTGCAAGTGCGAAATCATGTTCATGTTCGCACCACAGGAATAAATTATTAAGCACATTAAGCACATTTTCAGGGAGAATAAGATGGATAAGGATGTTAAGAAAATAAAAAACATGATGGTCGATATTTTCTCCCTTGTCGAGAAATTAGAAGAGGAATCCGTTAAGGGTTCCTCTTTTGAAAATCTTTCACTTACGGAAGTTCACACTCTCGAGGCTATTGGCAGGGGCAGACCTCGTACCATGACCAACGTTGCGTCGGTCCTTGGTATAAGCGTTAGTACGCTGACGACTGCTATTAATAAGCTTGTGAAGAAGGGATACGTTGAACGTCTTAAGGATGAGAACGATAAGAGAATCGTTCGCCTCAGGCTCACTGATGCGGGCGTTGATGTCATAGTCAAGCATGAGGAGAATGAAGATTCGCTTGTTGGCGAGGCCCTTAGAAGATTAAGCAAAAATGAGAGGGCGAGAATCGAGCGAGTTCTCACAGAAATCGATTCTTTCATGAAGCTTAAGGCTGCGGGCACAGGAAGAAGAACCCATCTTGAGATGGACCCGATTACCATCGGACAGCTGAGTCTGCCGGTTCCTATTGTTCAGGCGGGAATGAGCATTGGCGTTGCTGGTGAGAAGCTGGCTGCGGCAGTTGCAATTAACGGCGGTCTGGGTCAGATTTCCCTGGCGGACATAGGATACATGGAGCCTGATTTCAAGACTCACCCTGTTCAGGCAAACAAGAGAGCAATTAAGCGCAAAGTTTCGGCTGCACGCCAGATGGTTGAAGCGGCTGGAGGCAAAGGCCTCATTGGCGTCAACATAATCTGGAACAGAGAATATTCCGGAGAGTATGTTAAGACCGCAATTAAGGCCGGAGCTCAGGCTATAATTACAAGTGCTGGGATGCCTCAAACCCTTCCTAAGTACTGTGCTGACAAGAAGGTTGCTCTCATTCCGACAATCTCAACTCCTAGAGCTGCGAGGACCATCACAAATTCATGGTCGCGAAAGTATAACAGAGTGCCAGACGCATTTATCCTTCAGGGACCAGCTGCAGCAGGTCTTCTGGGATACAAGGAAGAGCAGATTGATTTCGCTGTTCAGGAATGGCAGAAGACTATTCTGGACGTTAAGAGTGAGCTTACAAACCTGGAGCATTGTCCCCTTATCGTAGGTGGAGGAATATTCGATAAGCGGGATGCACAGACCGTATATAGAAGCGGCGCTGACGCATTCCTCATAGGCAGCAGATTCGTCACTACAGACGAATGCGATGCGCCAGATGCATACAAGCAGCTGCATTTGAAGTGTACCAGCAGTGATGTTATAATAGTAAACAGCCCAATGAAGGCTGCCGTTCGTGTAATGAGAAATCCTTTCTCCCAGCAGCTGGCAGCAACAGGTAGCGCAGATTACGATATCTTCAAGGCTGTTAGAAACGGAATTCAGGGCGATTATGAGAATGGACTGATTTTCCTTGGGGAGAACCAGGACAGAGTTACTCGCATGGAGAAGGTCGCTGATGTTTTCAAAGAGTTTACCGAGTAGAAGAGGAACACCATGCTGAACATTTACTATGCAAGCGAAAGCATCGACAAGGAAAAATTCATATTCGAAAATATAGCAAAGACAAAAGGCGGAACCCTTCTGATAGTGCCGGATCAATTTTCGGCATCAATGGAGAGGAATGCCTTTTTTTATCTTGGTAAGAAAGCAAGTATGGACCTTAGGGTATTTCATTTCGAGCGCCTGGGTCACAAGGCTATTGAGGAAGTGGGCGTGCCTGTTCCTCAGTTAATCGATAAATATGGCCGTCACATGCTCCTTACCAATATTATTCGCAGAGAAGAGAAGGCTGGTAATCTGCAGACTTATAAGGGAATGAGTGAGAAGAATACTTTTGTCACTATGATGAATACCCTTATCTCAGAAATGAAGCGAAATGAAGTGACTCCTCAGCTTCTGTCTGAAGCCACTGAGAAGATGGATGACAACAGTTATCTCAAGAGAAAACTCAGTGATATCGGTCATATCTTCAGCCAGTATGAGGAGGATATTGCGGATAAATATCTGGATTCGGAGGACTATATCACATTCTATGGTGATGTGATTGCCCAAGCTCCTCTTGCAAAGGATGCCCAGGTATGGATATATGGTTTTGATACATTCACAGAGAAGAATCTGCTGGTAATTGATAGACTGATTAAGACTGCTGCTGACGTTAATATCGTCATGAATTACGAAGACGAGGGTTGTGATGCGGGTTTTGATGCAGCCTTTCTGGCAGAAGATGAGAGAAGGGATCTGTTCTCACTTACAGGATACGTTATCTCAAAACTTGAGAAACTGGGTGCTGAAGCGGGCGTAGAGGTCAAGAAGATTCCTGTTACAGGTTATGACAGAAATACCATCTGGAGCCAGCCAGAAGCCCTGGGGGACAAAGTTACCATGGTAGCCACATCAAACGTCTACGAGGAGGCTGAGAGGGCTGCAGCGTACATTCTGAGCCTGGTTCGTGACGAAGGATATAGATACGGGGATATCGTGGCAATATGCAACGATATGACTGGCTGCGGGGCTATTCTTAAAAGGACTCTTGATAAGTGGGGAATCTCTGCGTTTGTAGATAACAAGAGAACTGTACTTCATCACCCGGCTGTAGGATTTGTTCTATCTCTGATGGATATTGCAGCAGAAGGTTTCAAGGCTGATTCTGCCATGAGCCTTATTAAGTCGGGCCTTATGGAATTTGATGATTCTGCGTGTGAGCTTCTGGAGAATTACACGCTTACTTATAAAGTGCGCGGTAGCGCATGGAAGAAGCCGTTCACAAGGTACCAATCTATAAAGAGTATGACCGAAGAGGATCTCATTAAGCTTAATGAGATCAGAGCGGTCATAGTAGAGACTTGTGAACGGGTTAAGGAAGCGATGGGCCAGCGTAACAGTGCCGCCGAAAAGGTGAAAGGCCTGTATAGCTTCCTGACTGAGGAGTTCCTCATTACTGACAGGCTGGAGAAGTTGATGGAGCGTCAGGAAGCGGCTGGGCTTACTGAGGCGGCCGATGAGACTGGCCAGAGCTGGAACGTAATCTGCTCCATTTTCGAACAGATAGTAAATATAATCGGTGACAAAAAGATCAGCAATATTGAGCTGAAGAAACTGCTGACAGACGGTCTTGAAGAAGTGCAGATTGGCCTTGTTCCAGTCCACTCTGATAGCGTTATTATCGGTACTCTTCAGCGTACGAGAGTCAGCAGAAACAAGGTTCTCATGGTCATCGGAGCCGCTGAAGGTGTCCTTCCTATGATAGGGTCAGATGACGGAATTCTCAGCGAAAATGAGAAGGAAATTCTCGATGAAATGAGCCTTACTATTGGCAAAACTGACTCGGTAATGCGAGGGGAAGAAGCTCTGGCGATATACAGAAATTTCACTGCGCCGCAGGACAAATTATATGTGAGCTACGCCAGAACTGGCAGCGGCGGTGACGATGCCAAGCCGTCTAGAATCTTCGAAAATCTCCTTGATTTTCTCGCAAAGGAAGGGGATAGGGCCGCTTTGCTTACCGGTGATCTAGATGAAGAAGAGAGCATCATTCCTCTCATCAACACGCCTGCAGCGACAGTGTCAAGAGTGGCCTCTGTAATGAGAAAATACAGGGATAATGAAGTTATCGACGATGATTGGCTCGGCGTAATAAACTGGTACGTGGAGCACGATAATCCTGCTTTTGAGAAGATGCGTCAGGGTATGCTTTTCACAAATCAGTCGGAGAAACTGGATGCCCAGTTCGCCCAGGATTTGTTCATCGGAGATGAGCCTAGACTGCAGGTAAGTGCATCTAGACTTGAGAAATATAGCGATTGTCCGTTCGCTCACTTCATGCATTATGGCCTGAGGGCTGAAGAGCAGGAAGTATACGAAATCGGGGCTGGCCAGAGGGGTACTATATTCCATGAGTGCCTGAAGAGGCTTTCTTTGCGTCTTACACCAACTGACGGTGTTGCCATAAACGATGACGAGTCTCCATGGATGAAAATCGACGAAGAAACCTGCAACGCCCTGGTTCGCGAAATCGTTAATGACGAGATGGGCGAAAACGACACTCTGGTCATTAACAGCGGCAAGCAGGATAACTACAGAGTTGAACGAATTATCAGCATCTGCAGTCGCGCGGCTATGTCCATGATAAGACAGGTTCAGAAGGGCCAAATCGAGTCTATGGCCTTCGAAAAACCTTTTGGCAGGGGTAGTGAACTGAAGCCGATTATCGTTAATGTAGGGGACAAGGAAGTTGTTCTGAGAGGTATCATTGATAGACTTGATATCCTTAACGTGGCGGGCGATGAGAAGGCTGTGAGAGTAGTCGATTATAAGACTGGATCGCCTGAAATCAAGAAGGAATACTACGAGGCTGGATATAAGCTGCAGCTGATGGTTTACCTGAATGCGGCTCTCTCAAATAACGAAGATATGGCGCCAGCCGGCGTGTTCCATTTCAAGATAGATGAGCTTAATGATGACAACGATAGCGGTAAGGTTTCTGGCCAGGATATGGACAAGAGAATGGCCACTAAATATAAACTTGCAGGCTTCGTCTTGGGCGAAGAAGACGTTATCAAGGCAATGGATAAGGACTTCACTGATAGCTCGGATATTGTGCCGGTGAAGGTGGTAAAGAAGACTGGAAGTCTCAGTGCCGCTGGAGGCGGAAGTGTGTTTAGCAGAGAGGAATTCGAGAATCTTTGCGAGACGGTTAACGGCCAGGTGGAGAGAATCTGCACCGAGATCATGGATGGCAAAATTGACATTGCTCCGGCCAAGGCGGAGACGACTGCGTGTCAGTACTGTCCGTACAAGAGTGTATGCCTCTTCGATACATCGTTCCAAGGCTGCAAGTACGTGAAAATCAAATAACAAACAATAAAAAACGCGCCTTACAAGGCGCGTTTATTTCGTTTGTTATTAGTCTAAGTCTTCGATGAGTTCGTCGATATCGTCGTACTGCTGTGACTCAGTTGAGTTAGGCCCTGCAGTTGGATTGCTGCTTGTTCCAAATAATGCGAAGTAGCCTGCAGTTAAGATGCCGATGATTGCGATGATAACAACAAATACGATCAGTGACTTCTTAAGCTTAGCCTTCTTAGCTGGATCCTTAGCAGGGATCTCAGTAAGCTCTGTAGTCTCTTCCTTAGCTTCTTCGGCAGGAGCCGCTTCTGGAGCAGGTGTTTCTTCTGCTACTGGAGTACCGAATGCTGCAGGAGCCGCTTCTGGTGCGGGTGTTTCGTCAGCTGCTGGAGTTTCAACTGGAACTGGAGCAGGTGCTGGAGCAGGTTCTTGCTGTGCAGCTGCAGTTTCCTGTGCCTGTTCGTATGCTCTAACCTGGTCAACAACATGTGAAAGTTCCTGAGTTGAAGCAAGTCTAACTGCTGCCTGGCGCTTCTTGTCCAGTTCGTTAACCTGCTTGAAGATTGCTGCTAAAATCTTGCCATACTTAGGATCGTATGGGATATATGTGTAATTGTCAGCGTTATCGTATTTAAATGCATATATATGTTTCTGGGAGTTATGCTTGATGCCGGACATCTTACCATAGAAATATTCAACCCCATCAAGTGTGATTGATTTAGTGGTAAATGACACGGTCTTGCCCAGAGCATTCATGTCAAATTTATTCATAATACCCTCCGACTTAATAATAATATTTAATCTTGTAGATATGCTATATTATGATACATTGTAACTAGCAAAAAAGTCAATAGTATAGCGAAAAAATGCAAATAATGAAAGACAAACTACTCTACAGGTGGTATAATATTCAATAAGTACATATGTCTTATGTACAATATATGTGAATTGAGAGAAAAAAGAGGTTTAGGACATGGATAAGAACGCATTGACAGAAAAAAGAAGAGAAACCGTAATTGGCCTGCTCAAGGGGATGAACATTAAGAAGAGCGCTGACGGTGGTTTCGACAAGGCTGATGTATATGATTGCATGCAGCAGTTATGCGACTTATATGAGAAGAGTATAGAAGACCTTCAGAATACATACGAAGGCGAAATCGTAGCATTAAAAGAGAAGTATCAGAAGTACGATGACAACAACGAACTGTATGTTAGCCTGATCATGGAAGCTAAGAAGAGCAGCAACGAAATTATCAACCAGGCTAAGACAGAAGTTGAGAATATACTTGCAGAAGGTAAGCAGCAGATCGCTAAGCAGGAAGAAGAACTTCAGGTTCTCTACGCTGGCGTTGAGACTGAGAAGGCAGCAATCACAGAAGAACTGAACGCATCAAGAAGAGCTGTAGAAGCAGAGAAGGCTGCTATGCAGGCAGAAGTTGATGCTGAGAGAGAAAAGTGCATCGCACTTAAGAACAAGTACAACCAGCAGATGCATGCCATGGAAGAAGAGTACATGGAAATCAAGACAAACATCCTGCGCACAGCTGGCAAGATGGACAGCCTGAAGAGCAAGCTGGTTAACGAAGACATTATCACTTGGGACATTTCAACTGTAGAAGATGAAATCACATTCCCAGAACCAGAAATCGAAATCGAAGACATCATCGAGATTCCAGAAGTAGAAGTTCCTGCAGCAGTAGTTCCAGAAATCGAGATTCCAGAAATTGAGATTCCTGAAGTAGTAGCTCCAGTAGAAGAGCCAGTAGTAGAAACTCCAGTTGAAGCTCCTGTAGAAGAGATCAGAATCGACGAAATCCTTCCAGAAATTTCAATGGACGAAATCGAAATTCCAGAAATCGAGATCGAAGAACCTGTAGTAGAAGCTCCAGCAGTTGAAGCTATCGCAGACGAAATCGAAGCAGAAGAAGTTGCAGTTCCAGAAATCAGCCTGGAAGACATCTTCAACGAAGTAACTGAAGAAGTTAAGGCTGACGAAGAAGAAAACTTCGACACAATCAACTTCGACGAAATCGACTTCTCAAGCCTGGACGACGAACCAGCAGTAGAAGAAATCTCATTCGAAGGTCTTGAGAATCTGTTCAAGGAAGACTAATAACAGATAACTAGAATTAATACGATTAGACAGAGAGCAGAGGAAACTTTGCTCTCTTTTGCAAATAAGGAGAAAATTATGGTATACGTACACTTAGCAAACGGATTCGAAGAAATTGAAGCCCTCATGACAGTTGATATGCTCAGAAGAGCGAAGGTTGATGTACAGCTGGTATCAGTAACAGGAGAACTGATTGTTCACGGAGCACATAACATCGACGTACAGGCTGACATCCTTTTTGAAGAGGCTGATTACGACTCATGCGAAATGATCGTGCTCCCAGGAGGAATGCCGGGAGCATTAAACCTTCAGAACCACGAAGGCCTCAAGGAGAAGATTATGATGTTCGCCCAGGCGGGCAGAAACCTTGCAGCAATCTGTGCAGCACCAATGGTATTCGGAGCACATGGCATCTTCGAAGGCAACAAGGCAACAATATACCCGGGAATGGAAGATAGACTGGTAGGAGCAGTTCCTGTCAATGCTGGCGCTGTTAAGGATGGCAACATCATTACTGGTAAGGGTCCTGGATTTGCAGCTGATTTCGCTCTGACAATTCTTGAAACACTTACTGATAAAGAAACTGCAGATAGCGTAGCTGAGGGTTTCCTTATTTCAAGATAATAGGCTTAACAGGTGGATTATGTGGAAGATTGATTATCACATTCATACAACTCTCTCTGACGGAGCATCGCTTCCTCAGCAGGTGGTTAAGGCCGCAGCATCAATGGGGATGGAGTCGATTGCCATAACAGACCATGACGGTACTGATGGGGTGGCGGCAGCTCTTAAGCAGGGCAAGGAGTCGGGAATAAAGGTCGTCACTGGAATTGAATTCGCAACGGATTTAGGGGACGGTACTGGCCTTCGTATTCTGGGCTACGGATTTGATCCGGAGCATCCGATAATGCGCGATAAGCTTGAGTTCATGAACGAGAAGAGACGAGAACGAAATGTTAAACTGCTGAAGGTTCTTCAGGGACAGGGCTTTGATATCGCCTATGAAGAGCTTAAATACGGCAGAGCCAATGAGTTTATCGGTAAGCCGGTTATAGCCAGGACAATGGTTAAGAAAGGATATCTGACTAACTACAAGGACGCTTTCACACCTGGGTTATATCTTGAGAGCCCCGAGGCAAGAGCGGTGAAGAAGGTGAAGGTGGATTCAGTGGAAGCCATCGATATCATTAACAAGGCTGGCGGCGTAGCCGTTCTGGCTCATCCGATACAGGCCAAGGGCCGCGGTAAGGATGTCGACGAGACCTTTTTCGCATGGATAGACGGCGTCATCGGCAAACTGACAGATGCAGGGTTATACGGCCTTGAATGCTATCATAAGGACCATGATATCACTCAGACCAAGAGATTTTTGGATATGGCGGGTAAGTACGGTCTCAAGGTGTCTCGCGGCACTGATTTTCACGGCGAGGACTACGTTAACAGAGAAGAAAATACCATCGAATTCATAGATGGCGGTAGCGACAGCGGATACGGCATATTCCCTAGGGATTTCATGGATGTATAAACGGGTAATTTTGCCAACAATCGTTGGAAAATGAACAAAAATATAGTATAATACTGAGCGGGTATGGACTAATGTCAACCCGCTCTATTATTTGTTAAAAATTTTGAATTATGCCGGAGGGATAATGATGAGAATTTATAATACACTCACAAGAAAAAAGGAAGAATTCGTACCTATCGAAGAAGGTAAGGTTAAGATGTATGTTTGCGGACCTACAGTATATAACTTCTTCCATATCGGTAATGCAAGACCATTCGTAGTATTCGATACAATGAGAAAGTATCTTGAATATAGAGGCTACAAGGTTAAGTTCGTTCAGAACTTCACTGACGTTGATGACAAGATCATCAACAGAGCTAAGGAAGAAGGCATTTCAGCAGGTGAAGTAAGCGAGAAGTACATCGCTGAATACTACAAGGATGCTGCAGCTCTTAACGTTAAGAAGGCATCAGTTCATCCTAAGGTAACTGAAACAATGAACGACATCATCAAGTTCGTAGAAGAACTCATCGAACTGGGATATGCATATGAAATCGA
>JAGHTQ010000217.1 GCA_018065295.1 Candidatus Colimonas fimequi
TTTGCGCGATAAATGCTGAGGAGCACGAAGCCTACCGCCGGCACAATCAGTGCCGCCCAGAAATCCAGCATGCCTGTACCGACTACATCAGTCACGCCACCGGCATCAATCGCGCCTGTCCCGTCAAGATCTGCCGGACAGGAAATCACCTGGGCGTGTCCGCGATAAAACAGCCAGATGAGCATGAGTGGATAAACCACGTAGGACACAAGCGACAGGAGTTTGCCGCCGTATTTCACGAACGCAAAGAGTCCCGCGTTGCTTCTTACCATATTCAACATGTCCAGGTATTTTTCTCGAGTCATCTTTTCTCCTAAAATCAGTGCGGTGCCAGGACTGAAGTCCTTGCACACGCCAATTCCTATAAAGTAAAACACATGCACCAAGGCGCATGTGTTCATAATTCTTATCTTGCTGCGATTCTTCTCTTTGATGCTGCCAGGAGCACGCCCCAGATTGCTGCACCAAGTGCTACAACAACAATGCCGAGCATTGTTGCGCTAGCGCCAGTTTCAAACGCTGCTGCGCCTTCTTCGCCCCATGCGATTACCAGGTCAACTGCCCACATAATTGATGCACCCCAGTAAATCAGGCAAAGGCTGCCAAGCTTAAGTTCATTTCTTCTCTCGTTCTTAACCCAGATAATAGTCGCAATAATAGCAGCGGCTAAAGTTAATGCGAAATACATTATTCCACCTCCAAGTTAAAATAAACTATTTCTCCAGAAGTCTTGCAACAGCTGAATCCTGCTTAGCCATCAGCTTCTCAACTGCGAAGCATACGCCGCCCCAGATTGCTGTAATTGTCAGTGCCATTGCACCGCCTGTAATAGCGATTTCCTTGAGCATTTCCATTGTCTGGCCTTCAGCTACTGCTGTCAGGAATGGGAATGATGCAACGATTTCACCGTGCCATACGTGTTCAAGTGCCAGAAGTGCAACACCACCCCAGAGCATACCGTTGAGCCACTTAAGTCTTCTTGCCCAAGTGATCTTGTTCTCTGGTTCTGCTACTACTACGTGTTCTTCTGAAGTATATACTCTAAGCTCTTCAGCTTCTTTCTTCTCTACGTGCTTCTGTACTGCTGTCATAACAACTGCTTCTACTGCAGGTGCGATAAAACATGCCATAATCTAATACCTCCTCATTATTGTTAACACTTAAACAATTATAACGTTACTTTACAATTCGTGTCAATCTTTGTAAAATATTATCGTTAGGATTTCGCAAAAATGAAAAGGTTTGGTTATAAGGTGTAGTATGACTAATAACTTATGGATCATAATCTGCAGTATTGTTATGTTCATTCTCCAGGGCGGATTCACCTGCTATGAGAGCGGTTTAGTACAGAGCAAGAACGTTATCTCTGTAGCTATCGAGAACATATTCAATCTATCTGTCAACATTCTTGTTTTTAGCCTCATCGGATATGGCATTATGTATAGCACTATTCCTTTTGAGACTGAAGACTTCGTATTCTTTTTCGGTCAGATAATGTACGCATGTACCTCTGGCACCATTTTCGCTGCAGCCATGTCTGAGCGAACTAAACTGTATCCCCTTATTGTTGCCGCCGGAATATACTCCGCTTTGATCTACCCTATCATGGGTAGAATCGTCTGGGGCGATATTGTTAACGGCACACAGTCCATACTCAATCAGATGGGTTTCATCGATATCGCTGGTGCAAGCGTTGTTCATTTATCTGCAAGCTGCGTCGCTATTGCTGGCATGTCCATCGTAGGCAAGCGAAAAGACGCGACTACCAGACCATCCAACTACCCTCTGTCAGTTCTCGGAGTAATGATATTATGGTTCGGCTGGTTCGGATTTAACGGCGCATCCATCGCGGTTGACGATCCACGACTTCCTTTCGCGTTTATCAACACGATACTTTCTGGAGCAGCGGGAACTATCGGTGCTGCGTTCGTCAACAAGTATTTTAGTATGCAAAACAGTTACATGCTATCATGCTTTGATGGCGCCCTTAGCGGCCTTGTTGCTATTACAGCCGTTGGCGCATACTGCGATCCTTGGTCCGCAGGCTCCATAGGTCTTATCGCAGGTATCTTATCCCATATCGTTGCAACCCAGATGCACAAGACTTCCCTCGACGACGTAGTTCATATAATACCGATCCACTTCGTTGGATCAATCGTTGGGTTATTATCACTACCAGCATTTATCATAGATGATAAACTCCTGGCATCAACAAGACTCATGCAGGCTTTCGCTCAGGGAACTGGCGTAATCATTTGCATCGTCTGGTGCTTCGGAAGCGCATACCTGATGTTCATCGTCCTCGATAAGATTTTAGGGCTTCGTGTATTCCCGGAAGAAGAAGAAAAGGGCCTCAACATTGTCGAATTCGATGATATCTACACATGGGAAACTTACCTTCAGAAGACTTCATATGAACTTCAGATTGAGAAGAAGAACGATCTTCTCATGAAACAGTCTGAACTTCTTGCTCAGACAGAGAAGAAAGAACGAGAAAAACTCGCCCGTGACCTTCACGACGGAGTCGGGCAGACCCTTTCTGCCATGAAGGTAATTCTGGGCATGGGCCAGATACAGGCAAAGAGCGGCAAGACAGATGCGTTTATCGATACCGCAACTAAGGCTGCCGAACTAGCCGACACCTCCACCAAGGAGATGCGAAACGTTCTTAACAACCTCAGGCCAGAGGTACTTAATCAGGAAGGACTTAAGGCTGGAATCAAATCACTTATCACGAATATTAGTTCTATAGATAATCTGAACTGTATTTTGGAAATCGATGATCCTTTGCCAGAATTCACAGAGACTGTAGAACTTAATATATATAGACTCATTCAAGAATGTCTTACAAATGTAGTAAAGCATGCTAACGCAGCACATGTAGTAATCAATTGCTCTAATAGCAGTACTAATGGATTCTATAGGTTTATCGTTAGCGATGACGGCGATGGCTTCGATTATAATGGAGAGAATTTAGGAGTTGGAATTCCGTCAATGAGAGACAGAGTAGCAATGCTCAATGGTCACTTCGAATTCAACAGTTCCGCAGGTAACGGCACAGTAGTAATTATGGAGGTACCTACAAATGAGTCCATCACAATTGAATAAGGTTAAAATCTTTTTAGTGGATGATCACAAAATCTTACGAGAATCACTTTCACTTCTATTATCTCAGGAAGATGATTTTGAAGTTATTGGCAGTGCTGAGAATGGCATGAACCTAGAGAATATCCTGGTTGATAATACTCCAGATGTTCTCCTTATGGATATCAGCATGCCTAAGCGCGATGGCATCGACACGGCCATCGCTGTTAAGAAGGTCCTTCCAGATATTCGTATTATTTTTCTCACCATGCACAAGAATGAAGAAATTCTCTTTAATGCCTTTAGCGCAGGATGCACTGGTTACGTTCTCAAAGAAAACGCCTTTGAAGAACTGTCAACAGCTGTTCGCAGGGTATCAAATAACGAAATCTTCATTTCCCAGGAGCTGACACCAATGATGCTCAAGGGCTTCTTGGCTGGTGAACGAAATGATGAAGGACCTAGCGGACGTGAGCATGAAATAATAAAGTTACTAGCTGAAGGCTACAGTAACAAAGAAATTGCGGATATGCTTTCGATATCTGTTAAGACTGTAGAAACTCACAGAGCAAACATAATGAAGAAATATAACTTCAAAAACATTACAGAACTTGTTCGCTATGCAGCGAGACATCACATAATAGAAATCTAGGAATTTAACCCTAAACAATTACTAGAAACCCCTATAGCAATATAGGGGTTTCCTAGTATAGCAAGAAAAATTACCAACTTATATACTATTATTAATCAAATGGTAACTAAGAAGCATTCAATTCAATACGATAACACATCTCCTTCTTAATAACGCAATAGCATAATAACAAACTTGTCAAAACCATATGCGCCGCATGTGTTTAGATTAAATAATATATGCGGCGTGTTATTGCGGCAAGTGATTATGCGAACGTTGGCAAATGGAGATTGTGTTTAATCAGTAAGAAAACGTACTAATAACTATGTTGGGAGGCTAGTGTAACTATGGTTGGCGCATACATTCAATTATTAAAAGATTGGAAAAACGTTGGGGGTCGAATGAGACGAGATAAATTCTGGGAAGCATTCGCTTGTAACGTTTTTATTTTAATTCTGCTCGCTATGTTTTCATATCGTCTCGAATTCTTCCAGTGGGTATATGCAGTTTACTACGTAATAAGCTTCATTCCTTTTATCACTGCAGCAATAAGACGACTTCATGACTCAGATAAATCAGCCTGGTGGCTGCTCCTGGGAGTTGTGTTCTTCGTTGGCTGGGTAATCCTGGCTGTAATGCTTTGCTGGGCAAGCAACCCAGAAGAGAACAAATACGGGGCAAATCCTTACGAACCAGGTTATTACCACCTATAGATACTCCAAGATTGATAATAAAAGCATCGATTCAATACTATATGGCACTGCCTAATGCCGGCAAATGGCTGAACCATATAAGATTGATTTCATGACTTGAATTATAAACAACAAATCAAATAGTAATTTTAAACATTTACAGTATTAGTTATTGTCACATTAATTGACGAGGTTGCAAAATGGAAAACACAAAAGACATTTATATCACGTTGAATGACAAGGAAGTTAAACTTCCAAGAACGTTCAAAGAAAAGTGCCTTTGGCTTGGACCATCACTGGTACTCTGCTCAATCGCAATCGGTTCAGGTGAAGCTATCCTGACACCTTATTTCGCATCATTATACGGACTCGGACTCTTATGGGTTCCTGTAATGTCAGCACTTTGTAAGGTATTCGTAACAGAAAGACTTGCTAGATACACTCTGGCTACAGGCGAATCTTTCGTTCACGGTCTTTACAACCTGCCAGGACCTAAGGGCTGGGCAATCGTAATCACTTTCATTCCTTGGATCTTCATCGCATTCTTCCTCGCAGTAGGTTGGCCTCTGGGCGTAGGTGCTTCTGTTTATGGCGCACTTACATATGCTGGTGTTGAATTCGCTGACGGCGGTAACATTTGCGTTAAGCTGATAGCACTCATCGTAATTTTATTATCAATGTATCTGCCTGTTTCAAAGAAGGGCTATGCAGTTGTAGAACTTATCTGTAAGATTATGATTGCTATCGTTGTAGTATGCGTATTCATCTGCGGAATCATGTTATTCCCACCTATCAACGAATTCATTTCACACATCGTTCCTTGGAACTTCGTTGAATACAAGCCAACAGAAATCGCTAACATCACAACTGCTATCGGTTATTCAGGCGGCGGTGTAATGGCTATTTCATCATACTCATACTGGGTAAGAGAAAAGGGATATCACCTCTTCGGCGAAAAGGACTACGCTGCAACAAGCAGAGTATTCGGAATGGACCTTGCTCTCGCATACATCATTCAGCCAATCTGTGCTATCTTCATCATCATCTGTGCTGGTCAGATCCTGCCACAGGTAGGTGACGTTCCTAACGGTAGAGACATCATCCTCATCACTGCTAACATGCTCGGAACACCTCTGGGTCCATGGGCTAAGTGGGTATGGCTCATCGGTGCTGCAGCAATCCTGTTCAGTACTTCAGTAGCTGTATTCGATGGTTGGTCAAGAGCTCTTGCAGATGCTATCAAGACTCTGTTCAACAAGCCACTGGCTAACGTTTCAATGATGACAGTAAGAAAGGCTGTTATCCTGTTCATGGGTATCGGCGGCATCCTGTTCGCAGTAGTTGGTCTGTCAACACCAGGTACATTCGTAAGCTGGGGTTCAGTTCTCGAAGGTATCATCTTCTACCCAATCTTCGGTACACTGGCAATCATCATCTGCCTGAAGCTGTTACCAAAGGAAAAGCAGGGCGGCAAGTGGCTCACAGTATTAGCATGCCTGGCAACTGCATACTTCCTGTATGTATCAATTTCATACCTTATGGGTACATGGGGAATCATTCCTATCACAAACGAACATTCAATCGCAGAAATGGTATCAATCTAGTTTTCACTAGTTAGTACACATAGTTACCAACATAGGACGCCTGCCTCGTGCAGGCGTTCTGTGCTATTACAGATATGGAGGACAAATTATATGTTAGCATGGCAAAAACACAAAGGTCAGTATGGCCTTGTTAAATCCGAATGCGACATACCACAGATCAAAAGCGATGAAGTACTGGTTAAAGTACTCGCTACAGGCATCTGCGGTACCGACTTCGGTATATATAAAGGATATAGAGAAGTAGATGAAGGCCTTATCCCAGGTCACGAATTCATCGGTGAAATTGTAGAGGTTGGCTCTAGCGTCACTGGATATGAGATTGGTGATAGAGTTGTTCCAAGCATTGTTATCAAATGCGGTACATGCCCTGCCTGCATAGATGGATTCGAAGCACAGTGTGAAAATCTTAAGGAAATTGGCATTCACATAGACGGCAGTTTCGCCGAATATGTTGCTGTTCCTCAGGTATCACTTCATAAAGTCGATATGGACCTTGACCTTATGGTGGGAGCATCAATAGAACCAGTCGCTGTCGCCTACAGCGCAGTAAAGAAAGTATCCCAATTCATCGCAGGCAAAGATGTCCTCGTCTATGGTCCAGGTCCTATTGGCCTATACACCGCCCAAGTTGCTAAAATCGCTGGCGCTGGCAAGATTCTCATGGCCGGAACAAGTGCTGATAAAGACAGACTGGCTCTGGCTGCTACAAACTATGGCGTTGAAACAGTCATTACTGACACAGATGACGTATACACTAAAATGAATGAGTGTTTCAAGCATGGTAAAGCTGATATTATCTTCGAATGCACTGGAGTTGCAGCTCTGGTTGGCGATATGCTTCCTATGCTCCGCCCTCATGGCGAACTGATTCTTGTTAGTGTATATCACGACGACTCAACAGTAACTTTCCTTCCAGCAGGAAGAGGTGAACTGACAATAAAAGGCACATTCTGCTACACCCTCAGCGAATTCGAATATGCCATTAAACTTGCAACAGAAGGCATGATTGACTTCCGCGGAATAGTAGAAACAACAACACTGGATAAACTTGACGAAGGTTTCGAAAAGACCATGTCAAAGCAGGCTATCAAAATAGTCGCATATTGCAATTAACAAAGCCCATTCTTAATGGATTTCCTATAATAACAGACCGTAGTCCTCCGTTCCACTGTATGAATTGTATGCAATTCACACCAGATGACTATGGTTTGTTTTTTTGTGTTTTTATGCCAATAACTTCTTTACTTTATTGTGGTATAGTGCTAAATTAGTAAAGGTTTTGAATGTGAGAAAACGCGTCGCGTGTGTTAAGTTTTATATACGCGACGCCTTTCCATCGCTAAAACCGAACGTCATAAAATAGCATAACCTTTTTTAATTGGAAACAGATTGACGCTCAGCCCCGAGCGTCGGTTCTCCACTAAAAAAGCCGGTGTTCCTCACACCGGCTTTTTTTCTTATTATTTTATACAGTCCGCGTGTGCCACTCCTTCAGGTCTGGCATCGCTCCTATTTAACTGATTCTGCAATCACATCTCTCATCTGTGAGATTTCGATTACCTGTCCGTGTCTGATTTCCTTCTTGTCAAGATCCTTGAGACCCTTAGGAATTCTAACACCTGTCTTAGCATTAAGTGCTTCAACATATCTGAATCCATTCTCTTCATCGCCAAGACCGATTGACTTACTTACGCTCTCTGCGAACTTATAAGCACTTGCAGTTGATGCGATGAGTGTTGGAGTGTTGTCACCTGTCTCTGCTACGTAATCCTGATATACCTTGTAAGCTACTGCTGTGTGTGTATCCATGAGATAGCCGTTATCGTTATACATAGCACCGATTGCTGCATTAGTGTCCTCAACGCTAGCGAAGCCGCCGTAGAAGTCCTTAAGACCTGCCTTGATCTTATCGCTTACTTCGTACTTCTTAGCTGAACCCAGAGCTGCCATCAGTTCACTTACTTCTTCACCGTTGCCACCTGACAGGTGATAGAGAAGTCTCTCCAGGTTTGAGCTGATCAGGATATCCACTGATGGTGAGTTAGTAAGATAGAATTCTCTGTTGATATCATATACGCCAGTATTGAAGAAGTCAGTGAGAACCTTGTTCTTGTTTGAAGCGCAGATGAACTTGTTTACTGGAATACCCATCTGAGCAGCGTAGTAAGCAGCCAGAATGTTACCAAAATTACCAGTTGGAACTACGATGTTAACCTTATCGCCAGCCTTAATCTGACCCTTCTTAACAAGCTGTGCATAACCATATACATAGTATGCAATCTGTGGAGTCAGTCTGCCGATGTTAATTGAGTTAGCTGATGAAAGCTTGCAACCCATCTCTTCCAGCTTAGCAGCGAAGTCAGCATCGTCAAAGATCTGCTTAACGCCAGTCTGAGCGTCGTCGAAGTTACCTTCGATAGCGAATACGTGAGTATTCTCACCTTCCTGAGTGATCATCTGTCTCTCCTGAACCTGGCTTACACCCTGGTTAGGGAAGAATACGATGATTTCAGTTCCAGGAACGTCTGCGAAACCTTCCAGAGCAGCCTTACCAGTGTCGCCTGATGTTGCTGTCAGAATGCAAATCTTATGTTCTTCGTTCTCCTTCTTAATAGCAGTTGTCATGAGATAAGGCAGAATTGAAAGTGCCATATCCTTGAATGCTGCAGTCTTGCCGTGGTACAGTTCCAGGAAGTTAGCGCCGCCAGCTTCTACTACAGGAACTACGTCTTCTGCTTCGAACTTGCTGTCATATGCACCTTCAACGCAATGTCTCATTTCGTCAGCAGTATAGTCTGTGAAAAGTGCTCCAATGATATTAAAAGCAACTTCCTTATATGGCATTTCAGCCAGTTCTTCGATTGGTACTGGAAGTGCTGGAATGCTATCTGGAACGTACAGACCTCTATCTTCAGCAATGCCCTGAATAACTGCCTGTGCTGCAGTCTTCTCGTTAAGGCTTCCTCTTGTGCTCTTGTACATAATCATTAATCTATATCCTCCAAACTCTCTAAATATTCTACGATGTCGTTAACATCTGCCAGTGCACCCTTGCCGTAAGTGCCGCATGCCAGCATTGATGTCTTAGGCTCAATTACTCTGAATCCCACTGTCTCCAGCTTCTGAATATTGTGCTGAACGATAGGGTTGTTATACATGTTTGTGTTCATCGCAGGTGCGATAACCATCTTACACTGCTTGCAAGCTGCAACAACAACTGATGTGAGCAGGTCGTCAGCGATGCCTGATGCCATCTTGCCGATGATGTCAGCTGATGCAGGAACGATAGCAACAACGTCAGCCTTCTCTGCCAGATTGATGTGCTTAACGATTGAAGGATCGTCTTCCTCAAATGCGTTAGTCTCAACTCTATTCTTGCTCAGTGTCTGCAAAGTAAGGGCAGTTATAAACTTACTTCCACCTTCTGTAAGCACAACGTGAACGTCGTGGCCGGCCTTAGTCAGCTTGCTTGTAATATCAGCAGCCTTATATGCGGAAATGCTTCCTGATACTCCTAATACTATATTCACTCTATTTCCCCCTACTCTGTTAATCTCTTCGCGATCATCTCTGCGATTTCCTGTTTAGTTTCCATGGTATCGTAGCTACCGTCTCTATGGAGCAGGTATCCCTTGTGCTTGCCATCACCGATTTCACTCAGGTCATTAGCAAGAACAAATTCGCAGTCGTTCGCGTC
This sequence comes from Candidatus Colimonas fimequi, assembly GCA_018065295.1. Taxonomy (GTDB): domain Bacteria; phylum Bacillota; class Clostridia; order Peptostreptococcales; family Anaerovoracaceae; genus Lentihominibacter; species Lentihominibacter fimequi. Next base: position 9,709 of record JAGHTQ010000217.1, read on the forward strand.
CATAACGCCCTGTGCAACTCTCATGAGTTCTTCGTGTGGAACGCTGCTCAGCAGCTTGAATCCAACCAGTCTAGTGTCTGGGCTGATTTTCTTAATAGTATTGATTACCTTAGGTGTACGTGTCAGACAGATAACCAGGTCGTCAATCTTGGAACTGATCTTGGTGTCTGAAACGAATGGTGAACGTTCCCCATTAAGCAAAGCCCTCTTGGTCGTTACTTCATCTACCATATAGTCACTTACCGCCATGGCGTGAACAACAGCATCGATCTTCTCTGATTCAAGAATACGCTCCATTTCCCAGAGAAGGTCCATCGTGCCGCCAATCTTAACTGGAGTAACCAGTTCATCTACTGGATAGGCAGCCTTCTCGCCGTGAAGGTAATATATCTTCTCAATAACGTCGCGGTGATTCTCAAGAAATGCGTTACCGATGGCAAGACCAAGACTTCCTGTTGAAGTGTTGGTGATCTTTCTTACGTCATCGATAGGCTCACTTGTACCACCTGCAGTGATTAAAATTTTCATAAGTTTTCCTTTCGAGAAAAGTGTATATCTTAACCTAATAATTGTAATACCTCCACGTGTCCAGTGTCAACTTAACGTGCTATATTTCAAGGTTTGTGCTATACTTTATTTTAATAAAGGACCATAAAATGGAGGTTAAAATGAAGAGAGAAAGTGCATGGAGAACTTACAGCCCAGAAGCTGTAACAGAACTTAATGAACTTAATGAGAAATACAAGGCATTTCTTGATGCTGGCAAGACTGAACGCGAGTGCGTTAAGTACACTGTAGAGCTTGCCGAGGCTGCTGGTTACGAAGATTTAAATGACTACATCAACACCGGTCGCACGCCAGAAGCTGGTGCTAAATTATATGCCGTAGGAATGGATAAGATGATTGCAATGTTCAGACTTGGCAATCAGCCGGTTTCTGCTGGAATGAACATTCTCGGCGCTCATATCGACTCACCTAGACTTGATGTGAAGCAAAACCCTTTGTATGAAAATGAAGATATGGCATACCTTGATACTCACTACTACGGTGGAATCAAGAAGTACCAGTGGGTAGCTACTCCAATGGCTATTCACGGCGTTGTTGCCAAGACTGACGGCAGCATTGTTGAGATCGTTATCGGTGAAGACGATAATGACCCTGTTTTCGTATTCACTGATCTGCTCATTCACCTGGCACAGAAGCAGCTGACTAAGAGCGGCGCAACTGTTGTTGAAGGCGAGAAGCTGGATCTGCTCATCGGTAACAGACCGATTGCTGA
>JAGHTQ010000116.1 GCA_018065295.1 Candidatus Colimonas fimequi
CAGTTCCTAGAGATGGTTGGGATGCAGGTGCATTCTCATCATTCCTTGGACCAGACCCACTGGCTCTGCTGTTCGTAGTAATCCTGACTTCACTTGGTACATGGGGGCTGCCACAGATGGTTGGTAAGTTCTATGCTATCAAGAGCGAGAAGGACATTCATAAGGGAACAGTTATCTCAACAGTATTCGCTATCATCGTTGCAGGTGGATGTTACTTCCTGGGCGGCTTCGGTAGACTGTATGCTGACAAGGTTCCTTATCAGCCAGATGGTGTAACACCATTCTTCGATAAGATCGTTCCTACAATGCTGTCAACACTGCCAGCAATCGTAATCGCTGTAGTAATCGTACTGGTTCTTTCAGCATCAATGTCAACACTTTCATCACTGGTACTGACTTCAAGTTCAACATTCACACTTGACGTTATCAAGCCAGCTAAGAAGGGTGAAATGACAGAGAAGTCACAGGTATCAACAATGAGAATCTTCATCGTATTCTTCATTCTGGTATCAGCTGTAATCGCAGTAGTTAAGGACGCACATCCAGAAATCACATTCATCGCTCAGATGATGGGTGTTTCATGGGGTGCTCTGGCAGGTGCTTTCCTGGCTCCATTCCTCTATGGTCTGTACTGGAAGGGCATCACTAAGGCTTCAGTAGTTGTATGCTTCATTTGGGGCTGCGCAGTTGAAATTCTCCAGCTGTTCATCTCACTTGGTGGCGTAGACATCTCAGGTTGGGGTCCAATCCTCAGCTACATCTTCGCATCATCAATCAGATCAGGCGTTATCGCTATGGTTGGTGGCCTTATCATCGTTCCTATCGTTAGTGTTCTCACTAAGAAGATGGAAGCTAAGGCTGTAGAAGAAACATTCTCATGCTATGACGAAGTAGTATCAGTTAAGAAGACAGAAGCTCTTGACTAATTGTTCATAGGCATTCTAGATAGTATAAAAGATAATAAAAATGCCCGGTAATTTTACCGGGCATTTGTTTTGTTCTTAATAAGTTCTTATTGTCAGAATCCGACACTTATACTCTCTCTGCAATATCGTAGATGAGACGTTCTGACTTCTCCCATCCAAGGCAAGGGTCTGTGATTGACTTGCCGTATACGCCTTCGCCAATCTTCTGAGTACCGTCTTCGATGTATGACTCGATCATGAAGCCCTTAATCATGTTCTTAAGGTCTGGGTTATAGTTTCTTGAGTCCATAACTTCCTTAGCGATTCTGATCTGTTCAAGGTACTTCTTGCCTGAGTTAGCGTGGTTAGTGTCGATGATAACAGCCTTGTTCTTAAGTCCCTGCTTGTCATAAGCTTCGCTTACTGCTACCAGGTCTTCGTAGTGGTAGTTAGGAACGTTAAGACCTCTGTGGTTAACGAATCCACGAAGGATAGCGTGAGTCAGGTCGTTACCAGCTGTTTCAACTTCCCATCCTCTGTAGATGAAAGTATGTGGTACCTGAGCTGCGATAATTGAGTTGAACATGATTGAGTTCTCACCTGAAGTAGGGTTCTTCATGCCAACAGGAATGCTCATGCCTGATGCAGTCAGTCTGTGTTGCTGGTTCTCAACTGAACGAGCGCCTACTGCACAGTAACCGAGAAGGTCTGACAGATATCTGTAGTTCTCTGGATAAAGCATTTCGTCTGCGCAAAGAAGTCCTGATTCTTCAATAGCATTAGCATGCAGTCTTCTGATTGCGATGATACCTTCCAGCATGTCTTCGCGCTTCTCAGGGTTAGGCTGGTGAACCATGCCCATGTAGCCCTGACCAGTTGTTCTTGGCTTGTTAGTATATACTCTAGGAATGAGAAGGAGCTTGTCCTTAACTTCTTCCTGAACTCTTGCAAGTCTTGAAACGTAATCCATGACAGCATCTTCTCTATCTGCTGAACATGGTCCGATAATCAGGACCATTCTGTCGTCATTGCCTCTAAAAATGTCTGCGATTTCCTGTCCGCGATCTTCTCTAATTTTAGCAATCGCATCAGTTACAGGAAACTGTTCCTTAATGTCCTGAGGAATAGGTAACTTACGTGTGAAATTACTGTTTTTCATTGTCTCTAATTACTCCTAATTGAAAAATATTGTGCAATGATTATTATATCATATCGAGCCATCTCATGGTATAATATATCATCTAGTTTATCGACAAATGAGAGGTAAAAAGTGGCTAAAAATATATTTTCAATTGAAACAAGAGATTTAACTCTGGTGCCATCTGATAACGGTAACCTTTGGACTAAGCCTTGGAACATTAAGACCAAGAAGGGTGAATACAATGTTGGTAAGATTTCCTTCCTTGGAAGAGCAGAAGGCGGCGTAGCCCGCGCCCAGATAACAATTAACGAAGAGTCCCGCAGGAAGGGATACGGTTCACAGGCACTTAAGGGATTCACTGACTGGGCTGTAGGCCGTGATGGAATATACGTAGTAGAAGGAACTGTTTATACTGACAATGAAGCGGCTGTTGCACTTCTTAAGAAGAACAACTTCCAGGAAGACGAAGTAATTGGCAGGAAGGCAAGATACGTGTACAAGAGAAGTTCAATTCCATGGATTCCAGTATGCGAATGTCTTTTCGTAAGTGCTGGTTTCGCTATTGGATTCACTGTTCATCAGATTCCGCAGGGACTGATTATCGGTGCTGCACTGGGTCTTGTTATGGGTCTCATATTCACAAGAAGAACCAAGAAGGCACAGGAAGCGGTAATGAACTCTAGAAGTGACGCTAAGGATAATAAGAATAAGAAGAAAAAGAGGTAGTAAATAAATGATTACAGGTAAGCAGAGAAGTTATTTAAGAGGATTAGCACAGGATCTTGATCCCCTCGTATACATCGGCAAGAACGATATTACTGAGACAGTAATGAACGAGATGGATACACTCCTTGAATCAAGAGAACTCGTTAAGGCTAAGATTCAGGAATCAAGCAGTGTAGACGCTAAAGACGCAGCTAATGAGATGGCAGAAGCACTTAACGCTGAATACGTTCAGGCTATCGGCAGACGTTTCGTTCTTTATAGACAGGCTCGCGATCCAGAGAAGAGAAAGATCGTACTTCCTAAGGACAAGAAGGGCGGCAAGAAATAGCCCAGGGTCATAATGTGAAAGGGGTGACCTTATGACATTAGAGAGCGAACTTAAGAAGATTAAGATGGAAGAAACAATTCTTCTTGTTAATGCCAGGAAGAAGAAGCCATCATTTATCGACGAGAAATTAGAAGAATATATTCCAGAAGATCTGGAGTCTACACTTAAATCTGTATTCGAGCTTGCTTTCAGGAAAATCTTTTCTGATGGTACGAAGATTATCGCAGCCACATTTGACAAGGATAAGCCTGAAGAAGCAGAAGACATGATCAAGAAGTCAAGAATCGCAGGCATGGTGGACACAGGAATCACTTTCGTAGAGGGTACTGGACTTGGTATCCTGGGTGTAGGCGTTCCTGATATTCCAGTATTCGCAGCCATGGTTTTGAGAAATGTATATCAGATAGCTGCAACCTATGGTTTCAGCTACGATGATAAGACAGAGCAGATATATATTCTCAAGCTTATTAAAGGCGCGCTTGCTAAGGGCAAGGACGCTGAGGCACTGAGCGATCAGGTAGATGAGTACGCTAATAAGATAGACGTTCTGGGATATAGACATAACCTTTGGATTGATCAGGAGATGGAGGATGCTGCCAATGCACTGGCCGACAGCATGCTTTACATGAAGTTTATTCAGACAATCCCGGTTGTTGGAGCCGTTGGCGGTCTTTCTAATGCATCAGTTATTCGCAAGATTAGCAAGTACGCAGACGTGAAATATCACAAGAGAATGATTCTCAGGAAGATGGCTATGGAAGACACGACCGACGAAGAATAGAATAGCAATGGAGGGAGAACATATGTTTGCAAAACGTGTTCTCCTTTGTTATAATGAATGGTACGACTTAAGTCGTATAACTTTTTGCGTAAGATAAAGGACGAAGTAAGAAATGCCAGAATTTAGAGTTCATGCAGAATTTGAGCCTATGGGCGATCAGCCTCAGGCAATAGACACCCTGGCGCAGGGAATAATAGATGGGAAGCGTGCCCAGACTCTCATGGGTGTTACAGGTTCCGGTAAGACTTTCACAATGGCCAAGCTTATTGAGAAGGTGCAGAAGCCGACTCTTGTAATATCACACAACAAGACTCTTGCGGCTCAGCTTCATGGGGAATTCAAGGAGTTCTTCCCAGAGAACGCTGTGGAGTACTTCGTGTCTTACTACGACTATTACCAGCCAGAAGCATACGTTGCTTCAACTGACACTTATATAGAGAAGGACTCAGACATTAATGCTGAGATTGAGAAGCTTCGCCATTCGGCGACAGCAGCCTTAAGCGAGAGACGCGATGTTATTATCGTTGCCAGTGTATCCTGCATATACGGTCTTGGTAGCCCAATTGACTACGAGAATCAGGTGATTTCTTTGCGTCCGGGAATGGAGAAGGATAGACAGGAACTCCTGCGTAAGCTTGTGGACATTCAGTACACAAGAAACGATATGGTTCTGGAACGTGGCAACTTCAGAGTTCGCGGCGACATCATCGACGTGTTCCCAGCAGGCGCTGAGAACCCTGTTCGCATCGAGCTTTTCGGAGACGAGGTTGAATCTATCAAGGAAGTTAACCTGGTGACTGGGGAGATTATCGGTATTAGAAATCACGTTGCTATTTATCCGGCCTCACATTATGTTACGAGCAAAGAAAATATAGAGCATGCTGCAGAAACAATAAACGCTGAACTTGCAGAGCGCGTTCAGTGGTTCACTGACCGCGGTAAGCTTATCGAAGCACAGCGTATCGAGCAGAGAACTAGATACGATGTTGAGATGCTTCGCGAAGTAGGTACGTGCAAGGGTATAGAGAACTATTCAAGACACATTACAGGACTTGAGCCAGGTTCCCGTCCATATACTTTAATCGACTATATCCCTGATGATTTCCTTATCATCATCGATGAGTCACACGTTATGTTGCCACAGCTTCGCGCCATGTATGCAGGCGACAGATCAAGGAAGCAGTCACTTGTTGACTACGGATTCAGACTTCCATCAGCACTTGATAACAGACCACTTAAGTTCGAAGAGTTCAACGAACTTGTTAATCAGATCGTGTATGTTAGTGCTACGCCAGCACCTTACGAGAAGGAAGAGAGCGGCGGAGTATCAGCTGAGCAGATCATCAGACCGACTGGACTTCTTGATCCAGTAATTGAGCTTCACGAGACAGAAGGTCAGATGGACCATCTTATCAGTGAAATCAATAAGGTTGTGGAGAAGGGAGAGCGAGTATTCGTCACAACTCTCACCAAGAAGATGGCAGAGAGTCTCACCGATTATCTTCATAACGTAGGTATCAAGGTTAGATATCTTCACTCAGAAGTTGATACTCTGGAGAGAATGGAGATTCTCCGTGATTTGAGACTTGGAGTATTCGACGTTCTCGTTGGTATCAACCTGCTTAGAGAAGGTCTTGATATTCCGGAGGTATCACTTGTAGCAATACTTGATGCAGACAAGGAAGGTTTCCTTAGAACTGAGACATCACTTATTCAGACCATAGGTCGTGCTGCAAGAAATGCAGAAGGTAAGGTAATAATGTACTGCGACGGTATCAGCCCGGCGATGAAGGCTGCCATGGATGAAACTGAACGTCGTAGAGAAATTCAGAATAGATATAACCAGGAACACGGTATTGTTCCAAGGACAGTCAAGAAGGATGTTAGAAGTGTCATCGAAGCTACTAAGACAGCTGAAGATGAGGACTTCCACGGCAAGAAGCCTCTTGAAATGACTAAGAAGGAACTTAAGGATTACGTAGGCAAACTGGAGAAGGAGATGAGGCAGGCTGCTGCAGATCTTCAGTTCGAGAGAGCTGCCCAGCTGCGTGATATCTTGTTCGAATATAAAGCGAGACTATAGGAATCGCGTGTGCCGGAACTTTAGCTCGGGCACCGCACCGATATAGAATTTGTGTGTGTCAGTCTTTTAAGTCTGGCACCACACCGATTGGAGAAGAAATGCAGAAGGATATAGTAATAAAGGGTGCGAAAGAGAACAACCTGAAGGGTATAGACGTGACTATCCCTAGAGACAAGATGGTCGTACTGACTGGTCTGTCAGGTTCAGGTAAGTCATCACTGGCATTCGATACAATATATGCAGAAGGTCAGAGGAAATACATGGAGAGCTTGTCTTCATATGCGAGACAGTTCCTGGGACAGATGGAGAAGCCAAACGTTGATTACATAGAGGGCCTATCTCCAGCTATTTCAATTGACCAGAAGACAACTAACAAGAACCCTAGATCAACAGTAGGAACAGTAACTGAGATATACGACTATCTGAGACTTATGTATGCTCGTATTGGTATTCCTCACTGTCCGATTTGCGGTAGAGAAATATCAAGTCAGACTATTGACCAGATTACAGATCTGCTTATGGATGAAGGTGAAGGAACTAAGCTGACTATTCTGGCGCCTGTTATCAGACAGAAGAAGGGTCAGCATGAGAAGATTCTTGAGAGAATCCAGAAGGAAGGTTTCAGAAGAGTCCGCGTTGACGGAGAGATGAAGCTTCTTGATGAAGATGAGATTTCACTTGAGAAGACATTCAAACATACTATCGAGATCGTAGTAGATAGAATCAAGGTTAAAGAGGGAGCATTCGCCCGTATTGCAGAAGCATGCGAACTGGCTGTGGAGCACGGCGATGGACTGGTTCTTGCCATCGTTGATAAGGATGGAGAAGTGACTGAGAAGACATTCAGCACTAGCCTTGCTTGTCCGGAGCACGGCATCAGCATCGAAGAACTGGAGCCTAGAATGTTCTCATTTAATAATCCTATGGGAGCATGCCCTGATTGTAACGGTCTGGGATTCCAGCAGAGAATTGACGTGGACCTTATCATTCCTGAACAGGATAAGAGCATCGTTGATAAGGCACTGAGCAATATCTTCGCGACTATGGAGCATACCAGCTTCTACTGGCAGGTAATCAAGGCTTTGGCTGACAAGTACGATGCGGATATTTTCCTGCCATTTAACAAGCTTCCTAAGAGATTCAAGGACGTTCTCCTCTGGGGAACAGGAGACGAAACTCTTCAGTATACATACACTTCAAGAAACGGTACTGTCCAGCACAGAAACCACACTTTTGAAGGTCTTATTAACAACATCGAGAGAAGATATCATGAGACACATTCAGAGTGGATCAAGGATAAGATGGAGAAGTTCATGAGCGTTAGCACTTGTCCTGTTTGCGCGGGCAAGAAGCTGAAGCCAGAACTGCTGGCTGTAACAGTTGGCGGTAAGAACATCATGGAATTTTGCGATATGTCCGTTTCAGAGGCTATCGATTTTATTGACAATATGGAGCTTAGTGAAGTTCACGCTATGATTGCAGCAGAAGTTCTCAAGGAGATTAAGGGTAGACTTAAGTTCCTGGCGGACGTTGGTCTTGACTATCTGAATCTGTCACGTGCAGCTGCTACATTATCAGGCGGTGAATCACAGAGAATCAGACTTGCAACTCAGATTGGGTCAGGTCTCGTTGGCGTGCTTTATATTCTGGATGAACCAAGTATCGGTCTTCACCAGAAGGATAACACTAAGCTGCTGGAAGCTCTTCGCCACCTGACAGACATTGGTAACACTCTTATCGTCGTTGAACACGATGAAGATACCATGTATGCGGCCGACCAGATTGTGGACATCGGTCCTGCGGCAGGTGTTAACGGTGGAGAACTGGTAGCACAGGGCACTGTTGAAGATATTATCAAATGTCCAGAATCAATTACAGGTAAGTACCTGAGTGGCGAGTTATCAATCGACGTGCCTGAGATGAGAAGAAAGGGCAACGGCAAGAAGATTAAGATCGTTGGCGCAGAAGAGAACAATCTTAAGAAGATTGACGTTGAATTCCCACTGGGCAAGATGGTTGCCGTTACTGGTGTTTCAGGTTCAGGCAAGAGCAGCCTTATCAATGAGATCCTCTATAAGGCGGTGGCTCACGAACTTAATGGAAGTAAGGATAGACCTGGTAAGCACAAGAGAATTAACGGCCTTAGTAACATTGATAAGGTTATTGATATCAACCAGTCACCAATTGGACGTACACCTAGATCAAATCAGGCTACATATACAGGAATGTTTACTCACATTCGGGACCTTTTCGCACAGCTTCCTGAAGCTAAGCTTCGTGGATATGGTAAGGGCCGCTTCAGCTTCAACGTTAAGGGTGGCAGATGCGAAGCATGTAACGGTGATGGTATCGTTAAGATTGAGATGCACTTCCTGCCAGACGTATACGTTCCATGCGAAGTATGTCATGGCCATAGATATAACAGAGAAACCCTTGAAGTTAAGTACAAGGGTAAGAGCATATTCGATGTACTGGATATGACAGTTGATGATGGATGTGAATTTTTCAAGAACATTCCATCTATATATAGCCAGCTTGAAACACTTAGAGAAGTGGGCCTGGGATACATCAAACTGGGACAGCCAAGTACTCAGCTTAGCGGCGGAGAAGCTCAGCGTATTAAGCTGGCTTCAGAGCTTAGCAAGAGAAGTACTGGCAAGACCCTTTATATATTAGATGAACCGACAACAGGTCTTCACTTCGCAGACGTTGACAAGCTGATTCAGGTGCTGGATAGACTGGTTGACGGCGGCAACACTGTAGTCGTAATCGAGCATAACCTGGATGTTATCAAGAGAGCCGATCACATTATCGACCTGGGTCCAGACGGTGGTTTCCGCGGCGGTCAGATTGTGGCTGAAGGGACACCTGAGGAAGTTGCTCAGGTAGAAGGCTCATATACAGGAGAATTTCTGAAGAAGGTGCTTAAGTAGTGGAGATAATAAATAAGAACAGGACGACCTTTCTGCTTATGTGCGGACTTGTTTTCCTGTGGGGGCTTGATTATATTTTCGCAAAGGCTGCGTTGACCCTTCTTGAACCGCTGACCCTGCTTTTTCTTAAGTACTGCATCGGAGCACTGGTGCTTCTTGGGATCAAGCTGAAACTTGATAGGAAGACGATAGTCAGGAAGAAAGACATTCCATTTTTCTTTCTTTGCGCGATAGTGGGGGAAGTGTGTTACTTCTTCTGCGAATACTCGTCTCTTGATTATCTGCCGGTGTCGTGTCTGACAATGATTCTGGCGTTTGTTCCGGTGGTTTCAATAATCCTTGAGCGAATTATATTTAAGCGTAAGTTTAATATGATAATGCTGGTGGGCATTCTGGCTTCTATTGCAGGTGTTGGCCTCATCATCGGTACAGACCTGGCCATGCTCATTAGCGGAAGAATGACTGGATATCTGTTTGCCTTCGGTGCCGTGCTGGCGTGGAATATGTTCAGTTTTATTACAAATAAGGTGGGAGAGAATTATTCTGGCGTAACAATGAGTTTCAATCAGATACTTTGTACTGTAATTATTCTCATTCCTTATGCTATTCACAGCATGCCTCCAATTGATAGTTTTACACCGGAAATTATTGGTGGTATAATATATCTTGGTACGGGTAGCGCAGGTATTGGCTACTTCATCTTTATCAAAGGAATTCAGGATTTGGGACCTACCATCTCATCGATGTTTTCCAATTTCATTCCAGTAACAGCGACACTCTTCGGATGGCTGCTTCTGGGTGAGAGTGTAACAGGCGTCCAGCTTATTGGTGGCGTCATCATAATTGCCGCTTCATGTCTAGTAATCGTGGAGAAGGGCAAAATGGAGGTAAGAGTAAATGATTAACGATTTTAACCTGACAATGCTGACAGACTTTTATGAAATTACCATGGCTAATGGTTACTTCAAATCAGAGATG
>JAGHTQ010000161.1 GCA_018065295.1 Candidatus Colimonas fimequi
AGGTAAATTTGAGAATTAGAGAAAATATATATATCTCAAATTCTCTAATTCTCCATTTTTAATATGTTAAGAAAAAACTGCTACAACTGCTACTCTGCTACCGAGGAGGGGTTGAGATGCTCGAGAGCACATTAGAGCGAAAAATAGTGCTTTTTGTGCAAAATGTCGGGGGGCAGTGCTGGAAGTGGGTTTCGCCTAGCCGGACAGGAGTGCCTGACCGCATATGTATATTTCCAGGGGGCAAGGTTGTTTTTGTCGAGCTGAAGCGCCCTGGGCGAAAGGACGGAAGAAGCCCGGCACAAGTAAAAGTGTTTTCTATCCTCGAAAAACTGGGCTGCAGAGTATGGCTTGTAAACGACTTTGAGGCGTTTAAGAACAGGCTGAAGCAGGAGGGAATAGTTTGAAGTTTGAGGCGAAATACTATCAGCAATATTGTATAGAGAAAATCCTGAACCAGAATGAAGTAGGCCTGCTTCTTGACATGGGTATGGGTAAAACGGCAATTACCCTGACTGCAGTTGAGGCTCTTATATATGACTATTTCAGCGTCAGCAAATGCCTTGTGATAGCACCGCTTAGACCAGCAATAGAAACGTGGCCGACTGAAGTCAGTAAATGGGACCATACCAGACATTTGAAAGTGTCGCTGTGTACAGGGCCGAGAGACCAGCGTCTTGCCGGACTTCATGCAGACGCTGATATCTACGTCATAAACAGGGAGAACGTTCCATGGCTGGTTGAATACTATAAAACACGCTGGCCTTTCGATATGGTTGTTATCGATGAGTTATCAAGCTTTAAAAGCGCAAGTGCCCAGAGATTCAAGGCTCTTAAGAAAGTACGAAAGTATATAACAAGAATCGTAGGTCTCACCGGAACACCCGCCCCAAACGGACTTCTTGATCTCTGGCCGCAGATGTATTTGCTGGACCAGGGCAAGGCTTTGGGCCGAACTCTTACCGGTTACCGTTCACTGTACTTTGAGCCGGACAAGAGAAACGCGACTGTAGTATTCAGTTATAAACTGAAGCCAGGCGCTGAGCAGCAGATTTATGAAAGTATAGACAGCCTATGCGTCAGCATGAAAACAGCAGACTACCTGCAGCTTCCTGAGAGAGTAGATGTCCGTCATGAGATTATTCTGAGCGATGAAGCGATGGCGAAATATAAGCAGCTAGAACGAGACATGCTGCTTCCTTATTCTGAAGGCGATATAGATGCAGCCTCAGCAGCAATACTGACGAATAAGCTGCTTCAGGTGGCTGGAGGCGCTGCTTATAACGAGAACGGTGACGTACAGCAGGTGCATGATGAAAAGCTCCAGGCCCTGGATGATTTGCTTGAGCAGTCGAATGGCCAGAACGTGCTGCTGTTCTATGGCTTCAAGCACGAGCTGCAGAGACTGAAAGCGAGATACCCTGGCGCCGTAGATATCAGAGAGCCGGGAGCTGTAGAAAGGTGGAACAGAGGTGAGATACCTCTGCTGCTGGCACATCCTGCAAGTGCCGGTCATGGTTTAAACCTGCAACAGGGCGGCCATATCGTCATCTGGCTCAGTTTACCGATGAGCCTTGAGTTATATCAGCAGGCAAATAAAAGGCTCCATAGAATGGGCCAGGGAGCTCCAGTGCTGGTACATCATATGCTGGCTAAGGGAACTATTGACGAGCGTGTTCTTGACTTAATCTTGACTAACAAAGAAGCAAGACAAGACAAGCTCATTGAAGCTCTGAAGGCAAAGCTGACTGAAATTAAAGGAGGCGTATAAGTGAATCAGAAAGTACCCAGAGAATCATGGCGCGTAATAGAGATAGTTATACGCCGGTATCCAGACAATATAAAAACCTACGACAGCGAAGTAAAGAGCATGGTGGTTCATTCTGTTGCTGATGACGGAATGCCTAAAGGCTCAGGAACCGGGGACCCCACATTCAGGGCAGCTGTTAAGCTAACTGAAAGCCCGAGGCTGTCGAGAATTAATAAAGAGATCAGAGCTGTGAGAGATTCTTTCGATATGCTGCCTGAGCAGTATAAGACAATTATAGTTGCAAGGTACTGGTCAAACAGGTACCATAACAGGCCTTACTTAGAAATAGAGCATATTACAGGATACGCAGAAGCTCAGATGAAGAGAGTGTGCGGCGCCTTTGTAAGAAGCGTCGGCGAAAAGCTTGGCGAATTATAAAAGACGATACAACTAACCACAAAAAACACGTTATTATTATACTGTGAGCGTTCGGCAATATGCCGGGCGCTTTTATTATGACTGACTGTCGCCACACGAGAGAATATGTATTCCTCCTTTCCTATAGATTAGAAACCCTCTTTCTTAATTTTTTGCCACAATATGCTGCACTCAGTGTGGCGGCTGTCTTTCATTTTTAAGAGGTGAGTCAATGTTATATATCAGGTGTCCTCACTGCGGTAAGCGCATGGTACGAGGAGAGGAATGCAGTTGTAATTTTAAGCGGGAGTATGTGGCGCCAACAGGGAGCCGTAAAATGTATCACACAAATAGGTGGGTGGAACTAAGGGCGGCTATAATGTCAAAGTATAACGGCCTAGACCAGTATGCATTGAGCCTTGGCAAAATAGAATACGCGGATACAGTGCATCATATTAAGGTTGCATCAGAGTACCCAGAGCTGTTCTATTCACCAGATAACCTAATCCCTGTGTCGAGAAGAAACCATGATGAAATACATATGAAATATCGAGCGGGCGGCAAGACCAGGGCAGAGCTGGAGCAATACCTGAAGTCTTTAGTCAGTCATGACCCTTTAGTAGTTAAGTAGCAATCAGGGCCTGGGGCCCGTCAAAAAGTACTCCCCAGAGA